>DJPO01000109.1:5719-11160 GCA_002437405.1 Opitutia bacterium UBA6410
AGGGGGCAAGACCCCCTTCTCTATAGTCTAAATGCAAAATTGCCTCACAATTTTGCTGACTATCCAAAACAGACCCCGCTTGACTTTTTTTTTTTATACAGTTGAATTGTAATGATGAAAGCCTCCATGAAAACTACACTTCTTGGACTTGCCCTCGCTGTTACGGTAATTCCCGTGGGGGCTATGTATGCTTTCATTAAGTTTATGGGCGCAGATGTCGTCCGCGTCTCCACGTCGGAATTCCGCGGCGCGTCCGTCGAAAACGCCCGCCGTGCCACAGTCGATATCCGCCGAATGTGCGAAATCGTGAGAGTCGGGCGCGCCAACGACGCCGAAACCGCAAAAGCCGCCATATCCGCCGCCTTTGCGGAACTCGGGGCAGTCTCTTTTTCGCCAAACAAGGCGGACATTCCCGTGCGCATATCGGGCGACGCATCTTCGGAAACTATAAAATCCGTGCCGCTCCTGCGCTTCGGCAAATTCGACGCCGACCCGAATATGTCGCCCGACTCGCCTCAAAACGCCGTCTCTAAACTTCTTTCGCGGCTCAGGGACAGACTCCGCTGCGAAATCGCCGTCTACGCACGCGGCGAATCCGACCTCACCGCCATAGCCGCAACGGGCGCGGCGGCGGACGGCAAGCCGTTTGTCGGAATATCCGTGCCCGTTTCCGACGACGCCGACCCCAAACTTCCGCTTTTCAAAAGCGGCGCGGATTCGGCCTCGAAAAATTCCGCAGGCAACTACATTCCGCTCTCGGACGCCGACGGGCGGCAGGTCGGCGGGATATATTTCGAACTTCGCCGCTCGAGCATTTCGGACTTGGAGGACTACCTCAAGAGCGTAAAAATAGGCGAAAGCGGAATCGTGTGGGTAGTGGACGACAGCGATCCGAAAAACCCCGTAATCCGCATATCGGGCGACTCGTCCGCCGTGGGGCTTGCCGTTGCCGACGACAACATTAGGGCGCGCGCGGAATTTTTCGTCAAGGCGCTTTCGAAAGTCAAGGCTTTGCGCGGCGCGGAAGTCGCGACAGATTCGCTCGTTTTGCCGATGGGGCAGGCGGGCGAGTCCGCGCGGTTTGTGGCGTATACATATTACAGACCGTGGAACTGGCTGATTGGCGTGATGGTAGACGAGCGCGAATTTCTCGCAGGCAGGGCGGACTTGGCGCAGCAGACCGAAATGCTCACCGACAAAATCGTACTGGCGGGGATGGTTTTCGGAGTGCTTTCGATTGCGCTTGCGTGGATACTGGCGTCGCGAATGTCGCGGACAATCCGCTCGCTCGTGAGGGTTGCGAACTCCCAGTCGCGCGGGAATATCGCCGACGCCGAGAAAATCCTTTCGGGCAAGAGCAGCATTGTGGCGGAATTCGACGAACTGTTTGCGGCGGTTCTGCTTATGGCGCGCAGCCTTACGCGGCTTATCGGCGCATTGAAATCGGGCGGCGAGCAGGTCGCGGCGCGTTCGGGCTACATTTCGGAGAACGCCGACAACCTCGAGCTCATCGCAGCGGACGAAGCCGCCGCCACTAAAAACGTCGCCGCAACGGGCTACAAGATTTTGTCGGCGTCGGAGGCTTTGAACAAAAACGCGCGCGGTTCGGCATTCGAAGTCTCGCGCACGCTCGACATCGCGCGCGAGTCGGGCGAATCGCTGCGCCTTCTGAAGAAAAACTACGACGCGCTCACGGCGGCGTCCGAAAACGTCGCGGGCAAGCTCGCGGTAATCAACGGGAACGTCGATAAAATCACGGGGGTCGTCACCGCAATCAACGAGGTCAGCAGGCAGACGAACCTGCTGTCGCTCAACGCGTCAATCGAGGCTGAAAAGGCGGGCGAATTCGGCTTGGGCTTTGCGGTCGTCGCGCGCCAGATTCGCAGGCTCGCCGACAAGACTTCGGCGGCTTCGGCGAACATCGAAAGCGTCGTCCGCCAAATGCAAAGCTCGGTAAATTCGGGCGTTATGGAAATGGACAGGTTCGCCGCAAAAATGCGCCAAAGCTCGGCGATTATCATCGAGACCGCCGATATGCTCGCGCGGACGGTCTCGGACATCGAGGCAATCGGCCCGCAGTTCGAGGACATCGCCGCCGGAATCGGCGAGCTTTCCGAAAACGCCCGAAAAATTAGCGCGACAATGCTCGAGCTCAGCGACTCGTCCGTTAGGGCGCGCGACAGAATCTCGGAATTCCGCGCGGCGGTCAAGTCGCTCGACTTCGTGTCGGCGTCGGTGCTCGACGCGGTCGCGCGCTTCAAGATTTCGGAGGGGGAGGGGAAATGAAAATATCGCTTGGCAGACTCCTCCTCGTCTTTTCGGTCGGGATTTCCGCGCTTCCGATGATTGCAATGGCGGCGTTGATTTTGATGATGAATTCCGACATACGGACAATCGCGGAATCGGAGTTCGACAAAATTTCCCTGCAGAGCGCGCGCAGGCTCGCCGAAGACACGGTGCGGATTTGCGCCATAATCCAGAACTCGCGCGAGGCGGCGAACGACAACGCGCGGAAAATCCTGCTCGCGCAGCTTTCGCAGTTCGGACACGCAAAACTTTCGTACGACGCCGAAACCGAAGTGTCGGTCAGCGCGCAGGGCGACAACTCCCAGCGCAGGCTTGTGAAGATTCCGACGCTCGCGTTCGGCGATGAAAAGGTGCAGTTAAGGCTCGACCCGAAAAAGCGGATTGTCGGCGCGGACGGCGCGGTCGCGAAAATTCTCGACACGCTCAAGGCGGATACGGGGCTCGAATACGCGCTGCTTTTGCGAATCAACGACGCGGGCGATATGTTGCGCGTGGCGACGACCGTCAAGGACGCAGACGGGAATTTTTTCGTGGGCAACTACATTCCAGCCGCGGGCGACGACGCCTCGGCGGCGGTTCGCAACCTGCTCTCGAAGCGTCCGTTCTCGGGCACGGTGCACTCTGGCACGCTCGACTTCGTCGGGACATACGAGCCGCTGATTGGCTCGAACGGCAACGTAATCGGCGCGGTCTGCTATGGTTCTTTACAGAAGTCCTACGAGTTCGTCTTAAAATACTTCGAAAGTATGAGGCTGGGGACAAACGGCTTTGTCTGGGCGGTCGAGCGGCTCGGCGACGGGCGGGCGGTCTGGCGCGTCTCGAAGGACGGCAAGCTCAATTCGATGATAGTCGACACCGACGGCGTTGACGACAGGCGCGAGGCAATGCTCGGAATCGTCGCCGACGCGGTATCGGGCGCGGACGGGAAAATCGGCGTCAGGCAGTACCACATTTCGGAGCTTGGCAGGCACGGCGACGTAACTTCGGTCTACACATATTTCAAGCCGTGGAATATGGTAGTCGGCGTAACCGCCTACAAAAGCGACTTCGCCGAGGCAATGATGCGCATAGGCCGCTCGGGTGAGCGTTTCATATTTTTGCTTTTCCCGCTCGGGATTCTGATGCTCGGGTTCGCGGCGTTCACTGCGCGAATTGCGTCGATACGCGGCACGGAAATGACGGGCGGACTCGTCGAGGCGGCGAATATGATTCGCGACGGCAACCTGCGCGGCGCGCGCGACGTTCTCTCCGACCTTACCGACCCCTCAAAACCCGGCAACAGCGAGATTTTCGCATTGTGCGTGGCTCTCAAAAAGATGACAGGGTATCTTTCAAAGCTCGTCTGGAAAGTCCAGAGCGGCGGCGTGAATCTCGCCTCGGGGGCTGTGAAAATTTCCGACGGCGCGGCGGAAATCGACGCGATTTCGACGCAAAAGGCGCAGTCGCTCAGAAAAGTCGCCAATGCGACGGACTCGATTTCCTCGTCGGTCGAGCGGCTGAAATCCAAGGCTGCGCGCGCGGCGGCGGACATCGGCGCGAGCGTCGGCGGAATGGAGACGGGCGGCGAATACCTAAAACGCCTCACCGAAAACGCGGCGGGTTTGCTCTCCGCGACCGAATCTGTGGCGTCGCGCCTGTCCATCATTCAGGAGAAAACCGACGGCATTTCCTCCGCGATTACGACGGTAAATACCGTCAGCCAGCGCACGAATCTGCTGTCGCTCAATGCGTCAATCGAGGCTGAAAAGGCGGGCGAATTCGGCGGCGGCTTCGCGATTGTCGCGGGCGAAATCGGCAGGCTCGCCGACCAAACGGCGGTGTCGGCGATGAACATTTCCAAAATGGCGTCCGATATGCGCGACTCCGTCGAATCGGGAGTCGTCGAAATGCGCTCGTTCGTGATACTAATGCGCCGCTCCCTGCGCGTAATCGACAAAGTTGCCGACAATATGAAAGCTGTCGCCGAACAGGTCGCCGCGCTCGGGCCGAAGTTCGACGAGCTCGCGGGCGGGGTCGACACCCAGTCAACCCGCGCCGCCCGAATCAGCGAAACAATGCGCGAACTCAGCGAGTCCGCCACGCGCACGGGCGACAAAATCGCGGCGTTCAAGTCCGCCACCGACTCGCTCGAAAAGACCGCCGAAGAACTGCGCACAAAAGTTTCGCAATTTAAACTGCCAAAGCTTGACACGCCGCGAAATAAATCCTAAACAATGCTAAATTTTTTTATGGAAAGTTTAGCGGAAAAAATAAAGCGCGCCCGCATAATCGCGGTGCTTGCGGTAGACGAACCCGCCGATTCGGTGGAATTGGCAAAAGCCCTCTGCGACGGCGGAATAAGCGCAATCGAGATGACCCTGCGCACGCCGAGAGCCTTCGAATGCGCCTCTGCGATAGCCGAGAGCGGGCTTCCGATAACGTTGGGCGTGGGAACAATCCTAACGCCCGAGCAGGCGCGCGAGGCGAAGAAGCGCGGCGCGGAATTCGGCGTTGCACCGGGCTGCAACATAAGGGTAATCGACGCCGCGCGCGAAGCTGGCTTGCCGTTTGCCCCAGGAATAATGACTCCCAGCGACATCGAGCAGTCGCTTGAGCACGGTTGCAAGCTGATGAAATTCTTTCCCGCGGGAAGCGCAGGCGGTTTGAAGCACCTGAAAAACATATCCGCGCCGTACAAGCATTTGGGGATAAGCTTTATCCCGTTAGGCGGGCTGAATCTGGACAACATGAAAGAGTATCTGGATTCTCCGTTAGTGGCAGCGATAGGCGGTTCATGGATAGCCCCGACGCAACTAATAAAGGATCGCAACTGGGCGCAGATAAGGGCGAACGCCGAGATGGCGCGGAATGCGCAATAGACAGCAAAATTGCGTAGCAATTTTGCGCGGTGATTTTAGACAGGGGGTCTTTCCCCCCTTCGGAAAAATTGACGTTGTCAATTTTTCCTGAGCTGTACCCAAAAATAGACCAAAGAGCTAAGGGAGTAAATTGACTTGGTTGATGTTATTGTTGATTGGTTTTATTGATTCAAGTTTATTTTCTTTCACATCGCCCCCATGGGGGCGGCGCCAACTACTCGGCGGTTCGTAGTTCAACGCCGAGTGCGGGCGTTCGTTATTGTACTTTTCCCGCCA
>DJPO01000024.1 GCA_002437405.1 Opitutia bacterium UBA6410
ACAAATAAAATATACCGGTTCGCTGTGGCGCGTTTTATCGGCGGCGGATTTTCGTCGGCGCGCAATGCGTTGCGGAGTAAGTGCGGTACAGGTGTGCTACGTTTCGGAATCGGGTTTTGGCGGGCGTGTCGGCGCGCGGCTATCCCTCCCTTGCGCGGAAGGGGATTGTCACCGTGTGCGGGGCTTTGTCGGGTGGCGGCATGAGCGTTATGCGCCTGAAAATCGCCAAAACCGAGTCGTCGAACGCTTTGTTCCCGCTGCTTTGGATTATCCGAACGTTGGAAATCGCCCCGTTTTTCGAGACGGAAAATTCCACTTTTGTCTCGAGCTTTTCAACAAGCCCTTCGGGCGGCGTCCAGTTGCGTTCCGCGAGTGCGCGAATGTATTGGGTGTAGGCGCCGAGCTTCCTGCTCATTATTGATGATGATGATAGTGTGAGTGTGCGCGGGCGCGTTTTTGAGGTGCGCTTGTCGGGATGTTTTTTGAAAAAGTCTTCAGCCGAAATTTTTTTCGGAGGTTCGGCTTTTTTCGGGGTTGGCTGGGGTGTCGGAATCTGTTCTGTTATAATATCTTCAGAAAGGCTTGTATTTTTCGCAGAGTTCTGAGAAGGGAACGGACTTGTCTGCGTGAACGGGTTTTTGTCGCGTGACGGCATAAGTGTTATTCCTTTCAATGTTTCCACGAGTAGGTTATCTAAAGCCTTATTCTCGCTACTTTGAATTATCCGTACATTTGAAATCGCTCCGTTTTCGGAGACGGAAAATGCCAATTTTGTCGCGAATATTTCTAAAATTCCCTCGGGCGGTGTACGATAGTGCTCCGAGAGTTCACGAATATTTTCTATGTATGCGCGAAATTTACTTTGGGGTTTGGGTTTGTTACAGATGATGTTTGAGTGTTTCTTTGGGAGTTGCGCCTGTCGCGGTGTGTCCCGAAAAAAGTCTTCAACCGAAATTTTTTTCGCAGACTCTGGTTTCGCTTGGATAGATTTAGAGAAATGCGTTAGAAATTGTTCTGATTTTATCGCATCTTCATATTGGGTAGTATCATCGGCTATTGAAAATATCTGTTGTTCCCCGTCCGCGATCGGCTCTTTTGCAAAAATTTCCCCGCAAGCAGTAAACATAGTAATTGCGAATAAGCCGAATATAGAAATTAATTTGATTTTCATACTATCGAAAAGTAAGGCTATGACGAAAAAATGAGAAATATGTTATATTTTTCAATGTTGAATTTGCACTGAAGGTACTAATATCCAACATTGTTTATGCTTCTTTATCTTTCGAATAGAAAGTGATTGTAACTGTGTGCGGGGCTTTGTCGGGCGGAGGCATGAGCGTTATGCGCTTGAAAATCTCCAATACCGAGTCGTCAAACGCTTTGTTTCCGCTGCTTTGGATTATCCGAACATTCGAAATCGCCCCGTTTTTCGAGACGAGAAATCCCACTTTTGTTTCGAGTTTTTCCAAAAGCCCTTCGGGTGGTGTCCAGTTGCGTTTCGCTAATGCGTGAATGTATTGATTGTATGCGCCGAGCTCGTTTTTCATTCCCGCCCCGATTGTCGCCGACGCGGAAATTGTGCCGATTCCGCCGACCGCCACGCCTTTGGAAAATCCCGTGGTGATTGTCCCGAGTTTTACGGGTGCGGACGTGCGCGGGCGCGTCTTGGTACTCCTTTTGGAGGTACGCTTGTCGGGGTGTTTTTTGAAAAAGTCTTCAGCCGAAATTTTTTTCGGAGGTTCGGTTTTTTTCGGGGTAGGCTTGGGCGTCGGCTTCGGCGCGGGTGCGGGAGTCGGCTCGGGTTTGGGTTGCGGTTCGGGCGGGGTAGGTTCTGGCTCGGGTTCGGGGAGGTCGAAGTCGTCGAGTTTTTCGATGGTCGGCTGTTCGAGCTCGATTTTCTCGCCTTGCTGTGTCGGAGCGGGCGCGGGCGGCTGCGCGGGATCGACCATATCGAAGACTGTCGGGGGAATCGGCGGGTCTTCGGGCGCGATTATCGCCTTTGCGAAGACCGTCACAAAAGTCGCAAGCGCAACTGTCGCGTGCAGTGCGAACGAGCAGAACGCTCCGACTTTCGTATTGTCGCTTTCCTTCATCTACTTTACTTCCGTATCGAGATGCAACTTGGTGAGATTGTGGCGTTTAATCGCGTCGATTACGTCGACAACCTGTTGGTAGCGCAGGTTGCGGTCGGCGCGCAGGCTTATCGCGGGCGGTTCCTGCAACTTTGCCAGATACCCCAGTCGGGTATTCAATTCGGGCAAATCGACTTCCTCCTTGCCCCAGTAAATCTGTCCGCTCTCCTTGATTGTTATCAACTGGAAGTCGATGTCGGGGCGCGCGTTTGCGCTGTTGGAATCCTGCTTGGGCAGGTTGACGGGAATCGTCTGCTCCAAAAGCGGCGTACTTATCATGAAAATTATAAGCAGCGAGAACGCCAAGTCCATCAGCGGCGTGACGTTCAGCTCCGTCATTGCGGAGGGCGGTGTTCGGCGGCGAATCTTCATAATCGTGGATTAGTCGTCGAAGTCGCGCGGGGGAATGGGGGCGTCGTCGTTGTCGTCGTCGAGGGAAAAATCGATTATCGACGCGTCGGGCTCGGGTTTTGCGGCTGGCGTTTGCGGAGCGGGTGCAGGCGGCGGAGTCGGCTGTGGTTGGGGGACGGGTGCGGGTTGCGGCGGCGGAGTCGGCGCGGCGGCGTATTGCGGTTGCGGTGTGTACTGGGGCGCTGGTGCGACGGGTTGTTGTGTCGGCGCGGGTGTGGAGTACTGCGGATATTGGGGCTGTGCGGGTTGCTGTGTGTAGGCTGGCGTTGCGGGTGCGTATTGAGCAACGGGTTGCGGAGTTTGCGCGCGTTGGGCAGCGTATTTTACAGTGTCGCGAATCTGCATTTCCATAGTGTCCGAAACGAGGCTCGCGAAGCTTTCGGTTTCGGTCATAAGTTCGCGCGATTTACTTGTCAAATAGTTGTATCCGAAGACTGCGGGGATAGCCACCAAAAGCCCTGCGACTGTTGTCAAAAGCGAGCCTGCGACCCCTGGGGCGAGCTGTTGCAGGGTAACCGAAGCCTGATTGCTGAGAGCTCCGAAGCAGTCCATAACGCCCCATGCCGTACCGAGCAGTCCGAGGAACGGCGCGCCGCTGATGACTGTGCCGAGGAGAATCATTTTCGATTCGTATTTGAGCTGTTGGACGGTGAGCGAACGCTCGATTGCGTTTTCGACGAAAGTTTTTGCCAGCAGCTGGCTTTCGGCGTCGGCGGATTCGCCGAGTCCCGATTTTTGGAATGCGGCGACGGCGTCTTTGAGCACGCTTGCGAAGGGCCCGTTAAGTCCGCGGGTTGCGGCGGCTTCGAACACAGAGCGCGAGTGGGAGAAAATGCGCGCGGCGGAGTTATTTTGCCTTTTCATTTCCGCCAAGTCGGCTTTTTTGCAAAACATTGCGCCCCAAGCCAAAAGGCTGAATCCGAGCAGGAGCAGGACGATGCCTTGGCCTGCCAAGTTCGACTGGAAAAAATAGTCCGTGACGGACGAACCGAGCATCGGGCTAAGAAAAGAATTCAAAGAGAGTGGCGGATACATACACCTAATATTTCACAACTATCCCAAAAATCGAGATTTTTTTGATGTAGTCAGCAAAATTGCTTCGCAATTTTGCGCGGTGATTTTAGACAGGGGGTCTTTCCCCCCTACGGAAAAATTGACGTTGTCAATTTTTCCTACCCCCGCT
>DJPO01000007.1 GCA_002437405.1 Opitutia bacterium UBA6410
GACGCGCCTAGACAGAAACTCGCTGACGCTCGTTTCGGAAGAGTATTAAGAAGGGGTGTTGCCCCTTTCGGCGATTGGCTTTGCCAATTTCGCCTATCCCCTTTTTTCAGTCGTATGCAAAAGCCGTGGGGATAGAAGCATTGGCGTAGCCAATCTGGGGGAGCGGCGGCAGTCCCCTCTATAAATCGACTAATTCGTAATAGACACTGGGAATTTTGGTTTTGGCTGTGTCGATGATGATTTCCAATGTTCCGTTGGCTTTTTTTAGTTTTAACTCTTCGCTTCTGCTTCCGTCCATATTCAGCGCAAATAGCCTCATCTTCTTCCAATTCTCGTTTTTCAGCGTGATTTTATATTTACCCGTTTCTATCAATAACGGCGTTTCTCCTATGTTTATCAGCCTTGTCATTTCCGCGTCGTCGAACGACATTCCCGAATTTAGCGAATTCGGCGCAAGCACCAATACCAGCCTTTTGGCTTTTGCTATCGGTTCTTTCCCGTCTACGGACGTTATTGTTATATTCGCATTGCAGTCGGCGGCGGCGATTTTCACGTCGCGCAGGTCGGCGGTGCTGCCTGCGGGCGCGCTCATTCCCTGTGTGCGCGCGGTGTTTACGGTCATATATTTGCGGTTCGTGTCCAGATAGATTTCGTCGGTCGAGCTTTCGAAAATGCCCGCCGCTACGTCCGTTCTGTTGTTTTTGTCCAATATTCCCCGCGCGCGCATATCGGCGACTGCCGAAGTTAGGTCGAAGTCCGAATGCTGGGTGTCGGTTATATTCGTGTATCCGGAATGTAGAATCAGCGACGAACCGCCCCTGCGTTCGAAAACAGTCTCGTTTTCGCGCGGCTCGAATTTCGACGACGCCACAGAGAGCTTTGTCAGCAAGCTCAGTCGCGACTGCCGCGCGTCCATTCCGTCCCAATGCACACTCGCGCCGATTGTCTCCTTTTCGTTCAGCTTGACGACCGACTCGTATTTCGATTCCGCCACGTCGCCGCGCAGGTACATCAGCGCAGTCAAAAATTCCTGAGACCTCACCGTTGCGTCGTGCGAGTTGCCGAACGGATTGACGCGAATCGGCTTGTGTATCGACACGGGCGACGCAAAACAGGTGATTCCATCAAACCCCTGAAATGCGGAATGCGCGCCTGTCGCGAAGCCCTGTTCGTACCTGTATTTGTTCCAGAAGACGTGCCCATGTTCGGTGATGACATACGGCTTGCCGCGCATTTTTGCGGAGGCGAACGAACGCGATATGTTGATTGCCTCGCCGACCGAACTTTCCTGCGATATGCGCGAGCCTATCGTCGTGAAATTCGAGGGGTGCGCATGATAGTTGTTCATCGCGACATAGTCGGCGTTTTTGCGCGAGAGAATGTCCCTGAACGATTTCCCCATATTGAAATTCGTAATCGGCCCGACATAGCCCGCCGCGCGCAGCTGCTTTTTGTACCATTTTATTATGTCGCGCTGGAGGGAAACGAAAAACGCGTTGATGTCGGGCGTGCGGCCGTCGACGACCCCGAACGCCTGCTCGTGGGTGAACACGGGCAGGTCGTCGAATTTTTTCGCGCCGCCGACCGCCTTTTCGCCCCAACTTTCCGCCAATTTCGAGAATTTGTTGCGGTACTTTTTCTTCAGAAATTTAATCCACTGGTCGCGCAGATGCGAGTAGTCCGAAACGCTCGTAAGTCCGAACTCCTGTTCGTTGTAGCAGATTATTAGCGCGAGCTGCGGGTCTTGCGCGAGCTTCGTCTTTGTGTACACATTGACTGTAGTCAGCATTTTTTTCATGCCCGCGACCCAGTTTTTGCGCACGTTTTCGTCCCAATAAATGGCGTGCTTGAAGTTGCGCTTTTCGGCGGGATTCCACGAGTCGCCGACATTGAAGCCTATCGGGCTTGCCATGATGTCGAGCTCTATGTAAATGCCGTTTTTCTTGAATTGCGCGACCATATATTGGAAGAGGTCGAACATTTCGGGGTTGAATTCGCCCTCGCTCGCGGGGCTTTTCATCAGGTCGCGGTCGGGGGTCAACCTTACCATATTGTAGCCGTTGCGGCGCAGGGCGGCGGCGTAGTTTTCGGCGTCGGTTTTGTTTTTGACTTCGATAAAATCCGCGCCGATGTGTATCAGAAAGCGCGCGGGAACGTCGGGAGAGCTTTCGAACGCGAGCTTCCCGTCCTTGTTGATTATCACCCGCCCGCGCGCGCCCGCCTCCTCGACGGGATTTAGGAACGAGAGGTCGAGCGCGCTGCCCTTGACCGCCTGAGTCGCGTAGTCGTCGGGCAGCGGACGCCATTTTTCGGACGCCTCGGTGCGCGTGTTCCACGTTTCGGGGAAAACAACGTCGCGCTCGGAGATATTTGCCGCCAGCACGACCCACGTTCCCGCGCCCGTGCCCGACGGCGCGAATTCGATTTTCGCGATGTCGCCGAATGCTTCGGGAATCGGGAATTTCGAGACGCATGCCGTATAGATTTTGCCGTATTTTTGCCACGGCGCTACGGATATACATTCGGGCGACGCCTTTTGTTTTGCGTAGTCGAAGACGTTTTTACCCGCGTCGATTCGGAAGATTTTTCCCTTTCCGTTCGCGCCGACGAGTTTTATCTTTCCGATATTATCGCCGTCCGCCGCGCCCGAGGCGAAGTGCAGGACATACAAAAATCCGCCGCGCGCAGAAATTTTCGAGAAGTCGGCAACGAGCTTTTCCGCGCCCTGCGGGAAATTCACCGACTTCATCGCAACCGCGAATTTGTCGCCCTTTCGGTGGAAGTCGCGCATCGAGAACGGGACGCCCGCGTATTCTGGACGCCGCGTGTCGAACTCCGACGCGTTGTACTCGACTTTTTTCGGCGCGAACGCCCCGAACGCCTTTATTTCAAAGTCCTTTTCCGCATACCCGACATTCGCGCTTTCGGCGAATTCCGCCAAAATATCCTCCGAATAAACCCGCAGATTTTTGAATTTTACCGTCCCAGAAGAGGATTCCACTCCGAGCGAGACCCGAAGCTCGCGGGAGTCGAGCGGCGCGTCCGCCCAGAATCGGATTTTTTGCCAGCCCGAATTTGACGGGGCAACGTACTTGCCTGCATAGACGTAAAAATCCTTCGAGCCGCCGTCCAATAGAAACATTTTCCCGCCCCATCTCGAAACCGACGGCGACAGATTCTGCCAAAAGTCGGCTTCGACGAAAACGCGCCGTCCCGCGGATTTCCCGATATCGATATTTTTCACCGCAGACGACGCCGATTTTTCCGCGCGGGTCGGGTTGAATATCTCGAACGCGCCGTCCTTTATCAGCGCGCAGTTTGAGGGCGATATTCGCCAGCCGTCAAGGTCGGAGGGTTTGTCGAATTTTATGTTTTCGATTTCGACCGCAAAAGACGGGGAAATGGCGAAAAAGGCGGCGAGCAAACGGAAAAATTTTTTCATCTTCATATTCGGAAGAAAAAATAATGCCGCCAAAATTCTTGGCAAGTTCTATTTATTTCCGCCGCCCGCGCGCCGCAAAAAAAAGGCGTTCCGACGAACGCCCTTTTTTAATGCAAAATATAGCCTATTTCGAAGCCCTGCGGCGAACTGCCGCCGCCGCCAACGCCGCCGCGCCGAGCAGTGCCGCGATTGCCTCGGGTTCGGGGACGGGCGCGGTCATTCCCCTCGCGACGCGGAAGCCCGCCGAGCTGTCGTTGAGATCCGTAATGCATTTGTCGAGCTGCTGACGCCACAAATCGTCTTCGGAAGAGGCGTAATAGCCGCCGAGGAGGAATCCGTTGTCAGTTTTGTCGGCATAGCCTATCCACTCGAACACGTTGCCGTTTTGGTTGACCGTACCGTTGGGATTTGCGAATTCCCCGTATTTCGAGACATCTTCGGGTTCGGAGGTTCCCGGAAGTTTGTAGACGATTTTGCCCTCCGCCGTGCCGTCGTCGGTGGCGAACTTTTGGTACGAGTCGGTATTGGGATTGTAGTATGCCGCCTTTACCCATTCGTCGAGAGTCGGCAGGTGGTATTTCGTCTTGTCGGCGTTGGCGAAAAGCGCGGCGAAGTTGTTGCCGTATGTCTCGAAGTCGTATGCGCCCGAGTTCGCGTCGCCAGTTTCGAGCCAGTTGCAAAAGCGTGCCGCGGCGTAGGCAGTGATGTAGATTGCGGGCTTGTTTTCCTTGCCGCTTTTGAGCGTGTAGGTAAACGGATTTTCGTCAGTGCCCGCGCCCGCGCGATCGATGCCGCATTTTGTAGCTGACTCTCCCTTTTTGCCCCAAACGAAATAGTTGTTGGGATCTGGCTTGGTCGCGGCGGAGTTCAGGAACTGGATATATTCGGAATTGGAGACCTCGTATTTGCCGATTTCGTAAACGTAGTCGACTCTCCCGTGGCCGTCGGAGTTGGCTTTGTTGCCAGCGTTGCCGATTGTCACCATTTCGATTGAAGGACGGTCTGCGGCGAATGCTGCCAAGCACGCAAAAACGCAGACTACGGATAATGCGATTTTTTTCATAACAAATGGGAAGATAGACAATTACCCCCATTTGTCAAGAAATCAAAATCCGCGCCCTCCGCGCACTATTCAAGCGAGCCTGCAAGCCAGTCCGCCGCGGTCTGTTTCGGCGGCGCGTGCAGCAATTCGCGGAGCTTGTCGGCGTATGTTTCGAACTGCCCGCGCGCGGTCGGGGCGAGGCATTCGCGCATATATTTTGCGAGCTTTTCGGGCGAGGCGTCGAACTGTATGAATTCGCGCCAAGCGGGCTTGTCGAGCAGAATGTTCGCGATACTCAGGTACTCGATTTTCACAAGCGCGCGGCCGACGACGTATGTAATGGGGTTCGCCTTGTAGACAATCGCCCCAGGTATTCCCGCAAGCGAACATGCCAGCGACATAGTCCCAGAGCTCATCATAACGGCCTTTGCCGCCATTCGCTCCGACCAGTCGTTTGGCACGATTTCCACGCGCCCAGCCAGTTTCGGGTGTTTTATCAACGTGTCTTCGAGGATTTTTTTTATCCGCAAAGTCGGATAGACCGCGACAGCCTTTTCGCCGCCGAGCCGCTCCAGCGCGCCGCACATAACGGGGAAAATCCGCGAGACCGCGATTTCCCGACTCCCCGAAAGCATCAGAATCTTTCCGTCGGGCGAATATTCCACGGGCGGGGTGTAGTCGGGCGAAAGGAACGGGTGTCCGACAAAATGGGTGTCGAGCGAAGTGTCGGCGTAGCACTTTGTCTCGAACGGGAAAATCACCGCGAGAGAGTCGAGCAGCTGCGCCATTTTAAACCGCCGCCCCGACTTCCAAGCCCAAATTTGCGGGCTTATATAATAATAGAGTTTTACGCTCCCGCCGCCCTTGACGCTGATTCCCCGCTTTTTGAGCATAGCCGCCAAGTGGAGGTTGAAGCCTGGGTAGTCGACAAAGCAGACGGTTTTCGGTCGGTAGCGGTCAATCCAGTCCACAACCGCCTCGGAGAGTTTCGAAAAAAATCCGTAGTTTTTCAGAACCTCAACCAACCCGACGACCGAAAACGCCGTCATATCGAAGAGCCGCTGCGCTCCGCATTGTGCGAGCTTCTCGCCGCCGAATGCGCAGATTTTGAGGTTCGGATTCCCCGCCAACGCCGCCGACACCATTCGCGCCGCCTGCTCGTCGCCCGAGTGTTCGCCCGCGACAATCAGTATATCGCAAGTTCCGCTTTCGGGCGCGGCGAACGAAAATTCGCGCAGTTTGAGAACATCGGGTGGCATTGCGGCGGCGTAAAATCTATTTCTGCATCGCCTTGATTTGGCGCGTGATTTCGAGCGCGACTTCCAGTGCGCTCATTCCGAGCACTGCGTCGACTTTCGGGCGGCGTTTGTTGATTACGCAATCCGCGAAGCTCGCGAGCTCGACCTTAAGCGGTTCGCGTTTTTCAATCGGCACTTCCTCGGGGATAATCTCCTTGCAGTCCTTGACGCGTATGACGTGCCCCTTCTGGTTGAGGAAGTCCAGCGACATATACATACCCTCTTGGAATATGCGGATATCGCGCAATTTTTTGAGGCTGACGCGGCTGACATTCAGATTCGCAACGCACCCGTTTTCGAAGACGATACGCGCGTTGGCGATGTCCTCGCTGCGGCTGAGGACTCCCACGCCGACCGCCTCGATGCGCGCAACGTGCGAGTTGGCAAGTTTGAGGACGACCCCGATGTCGTGAATCATCAAATCGAGCACGACTCCGACTTCCGTGCCGCGCGGATTGAACGGCGCGAGTCTGTCGGCTGTGATGAAGCGCGGGCTGTGGACGCGCTCCTCCATAAATTTCATCACGGGATTGAAATGTTCGATGTGTCCGACCTGCACGATGAGTTTTTTGCTCTTGGCGACTTCGACGATTTTCTCGGCGTCGGCGATAGACGTACAGATGGGTTTTTCGATGAGCAAATCGCAATTTTTTTCGAAAAGCTGCATTGCAACTTCCGTGTGTCTGTCTGTGGGGACGACGACGCTGACGGCGTGGCAGGCTTCGCCGAGTGCGGCGATGGAGTCGAAAACGGGGCAGCCGAGTTTATCGGCGATTTCCTTTGCCCTATCGGGGTTGGCGTCGTATATGCCGACAAGTTCGGTTGATTCGAGTTCGGAGTATATACGCGCGTGGTGTTGCCCGAGGTAGCCGACACCGACGACGCCGCACTTGAGTTTTTCGCCAGTATTCATAGGGTCAAGGTAGAATTTCAGGGGCAAAAAGCAAGAAAAAACTGGGAGTGGAGATACACAGCAAAATTGCTTCGCAATTTTGCGCGGTGTTTTTAGACAGGGGGTCTTGCCCCCTACGG
>DJPO01000012.1 GCA_002437405.1 Opitutia bacterium UBA6410
CCCACTATCTTTGACGAAGAGCGCGAAAAACCGCAAAAAAAATAACTTTACTAAAAAATCAAAATCGACATTCTATTTACCCTATACATACAGAATAAGCAAAAGGAATAAAATGAAAGCGTGCTTTATGGGTCTGGGATATATCGGTCTGCCGACCGCAATTATATCCGCAAAAAACGGAATCGACGTCAGCGGCGTCGACATCAATCCCAAAGTCGTTGAAATGACAAACCGCGGGAAAATCCACATCGTCGAACCCGCCCTCCAAGAACTCTGCGCCGAAGTCGTCGCCAACGGCAAACTGAAAGCGTACACCCAGCCCGTTGTAAGCGACGCCTATTTTATCGTTGTCCCCACCCCGTTTAAAGGCAACCACGAACCCGACATTTCGTATGTGGAATCGGCGACAAAAATGGTCATTCCGCTTCTCAAGGAAGGCGATTTGTTCGTGATTGAATCGACCTCCCCCGTCGGAACTACCGACAAAATGACGTCCCTCATCTTCGCGGAAAGACCCGAACTTAAGGGAAAAATCTACATCGCCTACTGCCCCGAAAGAGTCCTCCCCGGCAACGTCGTCTACGAATTGGTAAACAACGACAGGGTCATCGGCGGCATCAATCCCGAATCCACCGAAAAGGCGATAGGCTTCTATTCGCAATTCGTAAAAGGTAAACTGCACCGCACAAACGCAAAAACCGCGGAAATGTGCAAGCTCACGGAAAACTCTTCGCGCGACGTCCAAATTGCCTTCGCAAACGAATTGTCGCTCATCTGCGATAAGGCGGGAATAAACGTCTGGGAACTGATTAACCTTGCAAACAAACACCCCCGCGTGAAAATCCTGCAGCCCGGCTGCGGAGTCGGCGGGCACTGCATTGCGGTCGACCCGTACTTCCTGACTGCCGACTTCCCGATGGAATCGCAACTGATTGCCAAGGCGCGGGAAATAAACAACTACAAATCCTTCTGGTGTGCCGAGCGCGTCGAAAACGAAATCCTCAAATTCGAATTGAAAAACAACCGCAAACCTGTTGTCGCGATGATGGGCTTGGCGTTCAAACCCAATATCGACGACTTGAGGGAATCGCCCGCCAAACACATCGTATCCAAAGTACTTGAAACTTGCGGCGACGCCGAAATCCTCATCGTCGAACCGAACGTGCCCGACCACCCCGTCTACAAACTCACGGACTACAAAACCGCCTTCGAAAAAGCGGACATCGTGGCATTCCTCGTCGCGCACGACCCGTTCAAAACCCTTCCCAAAACGGAAAGCAAAGTTATCCTCGATTTCTGCGGGCTCTATAAATAATCTATGAAAAAGGTGATGCTCGTTTTCGGGACGCGCCCCGAAGCCATAAAAATGGCTCCGCTCGTCAAGGCGTTCGAATCGGATACAAAAAACTTCAAGACACAAGTCTGCGTTACCGGTCAACACAGGCAAATGCTCGACCAAGTCTTGAAGCTTTTTAAAATCACGCCCGATTTCGACCTGAACATAATGAAACAGGGGCAGGACTTGTACGACATCACAAGCAGAGTCCTGCTCGGAATGCGCGACGTTCTGACTCAAGCAGCCCCCGACATCGTGTTTGTCCACGGCGATACGACAACCTCCACCGCCGCGGCACTTGCGGCGTTCTACAAGCAAATAGACGTTGCGCATATCGAGGCGGGTCTGCGAACCAACGACATCTACAATCCGTGGCCCGAAGAAATGAACCGCCAAATAACGGGGAGAATCGCAAAATACCACTTTTCGCCGACTCCCCTTGCGCGGGAAAACCTGCTGCGCGAAAATGTCGATCCCGCAAAAATAACCGTAACGGGCAATACGGGCATAGATGCCCTGCACTTTGTCGCGAACGAAATAAAACAGTCGCAAGAGCTTAGGGATTCGCTCGAAAAGGTTCTGCTGTCCGCGGGCTACGACACAAAACGGCTCGCAAGCGGTAAAAAACTAATCCTGATTACAGGGCACAGACGCGAAAATTTCGGCGACGGATTTATCCATATGTGCAAGGCGATAAAGCACCTGAATAAAAAATATCCGGACGCCGACTTCGTCTACCCAATGCACCTAAACCCGAACGTGCGCCGCCCGATAAAAGAAGTCTTCGGCGACGAAAAACAGGAAAATATGTTTTTCATCGAACCGCTGGACTACCTGCCTTTTGTCTATTTGATGGAGAAATCGCACATCGTGCTAACCGACAGCGGCGGCATTCAGGAGGAAGCCCCTGGGCTCGGCAAGCCCGTGCTCGTAATGCGCGAGACAACCGAACGCCCCGAAGCCGTAACGGCTGGAACTGTAAAGCTCGTAGGAACGGACTTCGACAAAATAGTAGCAGAAGTTTCGCGGCTAATGGACGACGAATCGGAATACGAAAAAATGGGCAAAGCCGTAAATCCCTACGGCGACGGCAAAGCCTGCCCCAGAATCCTCGAGTTTTTGAAGCAATAAAAGACCGCCACGCCGATTAATAGCGCATAACATTTGCACCCCCAAGTCGCCAAAAACGGAATTCGGAAATCGTAAAATGAAAAGCGAAAAAAGTCCAGAAGCCGAGGAAATTTCGGGATACCAACCCGAAGTTTCCCCTATGCTCTACCTTCGGACTATTTTTTACTTAAAACCTCTTCAGTTTTTTTATAACATATATTATAGGCTGAAAAAGCCGAAAAGCTTTTCGATACAAACACCCGAAGTTTCCGATTTGTCGGCAAAAATTCCATTCCCCCAAATGCCGCAGACGTACTTCGGGAATTTCGATTTTTGCTTTTTAAACGACCGCCGAAAGCTCGCTTTCCCCGCCGACTGGAATAATCGCAAAATCGGGAAACTGTGGCTTTATAATTTGCATTATTTCGATTATCTCCGCCAAGAAAACATTTCGCCGTTCGACGGAGAAATGCTGATTTCGCAATGGATAAACGACAACCCCGCGCCCGTCGGGAACGGCTGGGAACCCTACCCGATTTCCCTCAGAATCGCCAACTGGATAAAATATACATTGTGCGGCAATAAACTTCCGCCCGCCGCGCTAAATTCGCTGGCATTGCAGGCGGAATTTTTGTGCCGAAGGACGGAAAAACATTTGCTCGCAAACCATTATCTCGCAAACGCAAAAGCCCTCGTTTTTGCGGGAATGTTTTTCAAAGGGAAGCCCGCCGAAAAGTGGCTGAAAAAGGGTTTGGCAATTTACAAAAAAGAACTTCCCGAGCAAATTCTGCCCGACGGCGGACATTTCGAACGCTCGGCAATGTACCACAGTATAATCCTCGAAGATTTGTTGGATTTATACAATATTTCCGCAAATATCGAGCTAAGGGGGATTATCGAAAATATGCTAAAATGGCTGTCGAAAATGACTGCCCCCGACGGCGGAATCGTTTTCCTAAACGACGCCGCAAACAGCATAGCCCTTCCTCCCGAAAAAATATTCGCCTACGCAAAAGCCCTGTCATTGGAAGTTCCGACCGACTCGACGGATTCTGCCGATTTGCCGCAAACGGGATACGCCCGCCTTTGCGCAGGCAAATGGACACTCGTTTGCGACGGCGCACCAATCGGCCCGAGCTACCAACCAGGGCATGCGCACGCCGACACGCTTTCGTTTGAAATGTGGTACGGCGATAAAAAAATTTTCACAAACGCGGGAACATACGAATATATCGACACGCCGATACGCAAATACCAGCGTTCCACAGCCGCGCACAATGCGGTTATGATAGACGGGAAAAATTCGTCCGAAGTATGGAAAGCCCATCGTGTTGCGCAAAGAGCCAACATAGTCCGCCGCGAATTTTCGGAAAACGCGTTTTACGCCGAACACGACGGCTACAAACCGCAGATACACGGAAGGAAATGGGAAGTCTCCGAATCCAAGATAAAAATAGAGGACACAATCGTCGGGAACGGGGAATGCCGTATTGATGTATTTTACCATCTCGCTTCGGGCGCAAAAGTAGATTCCGTCGAAAACGGGTTGCTAAGAATATCGGTGGGCGATTCGGCGTTCGAAATGCGCTATTCGCCGCAATACAAGCTTGCCGTAAGCGCGGGCAAATTCAGCCCCGAGTTCGGAAAACTTCTCGATTCCCAAACTTTAATTTTTTCGAAAACAGCAAAATTGCCTTCAAAATTCGCGAGCGAAATTTCAATAATATCAGACAATGAAAATACTTTTTCTAAGCCACTACTATAAGCCCGAAGGCAACGCGCCGGCATCGCGCGTATCGGCGCTCGCCGAACGCTGGGCAAAAAACGGCGACGAAGTTTGCGTGATAACCTGCGCCCCCAATGTCCCCAACGGAGTCGTTTACGACGGCTACAAAAACTCGTGGGTTCGGCGCGAAACAATAAACGGCGTCTACGTAGTAAGAGTATGGACATATATTGCACCGAACAAGGGGACTGCCAGAAGAATCGCGAATTTTATATCGTATATGTTTTCCGCAGTTTGGCGCGGGATTTTTCTTGAAAAACCCGACATAATAATCGCGACAAGCCCGCAGTTTTTCTGCGGCTGGGCGGGCGTTCTCCTGCATTTCATACGGCGCGTGCCGTTCGTTCTCGAAATCCGCGACCTTTGGCCTGAATCGTTGACGGCGGTCGGGGCGCGCATTCCGATGTTCGGGCTTATTTCGTTTCTCGAAAAACTGATGTACAAAAGCGCGAACCACATTGTCACCGTCGGCGACGGATACGTTGAAAAGCTGGCGGAGCGCGGAGTGGATAAAGGCAAAATTTCGGTAATAATGAACGGCGTAGATAAAACCCTTTTCTATCCGCGCCCGAAAAATTCAGAATTGTTGGAACGCCACGGATTGTCGCGGAAGTTCGTTTGCAGCTACATTGGAACAATAGGAATGGCGTGCGGGCTGAAATCTGCGCTGGACGCCGCCGAAATACTCGCAAAGAAAGGCAACGATGAAATCCGCTTGGTGTTTGTCGGCGACGGCGCGCAAAAAGATTCCCTCGAAGCAGAAGCCAAAAATAGGAATTTGAAAAACGTAATATTTTTGGGACGCCGACCGAAAGACGAAATCCCCGATTGGATAGCCTCGTCCGACGTGAACTTGGTGTATTTAAAAAAGAGCGATTTGTTCAAAACCGTAATGCCGTCGAAAATATTCGAAAGCGCGGGGTGCGGGAAGCCCGTCATAATCGGCGTTGACGGCTTTGCGAAAAATTTTGTCGAAAAAATGCAAATGGGCATACCCGTCGAACCCGAGAATCCCGACGAACTTGCGAATGCCTTGGAGCTGGCGAGCCGCTCCCCTGAAATGCTCGCAAAATTGGGAGAAAACGGTTTGAAAAACGTAGTGCCGAACTATAATCGGGACACCCAAGCCGACAAGTACAGGGAAATTTTGCAAACCCAAATCCGAAACAAAAAATAATCCGCAACCAAACCCAACAAAAAAACTCCCGATTTTGAACCGTACCCTATAATTAGGACAATAAAAAAAGCGCGAATAGGAGATTGAACTTGCGCTGTGCCCCAAAATAGGACAGGAAGCTAAGGGAGTAAATTGACTTGGTTGATGTTATTGTT
>DJPO01000049.1 GCA_002437405.1 Opitutia bacterium UBA6410
GCGGGCTTTTTTAATTAGGTTTTGGAAAAATTACCACGGCGCGGGCAGGGTTATTCCGATTCCCAAAAGCAGCCCGAACACGAGCATATTGCGCGAAGTCTGCGCGAGTGCCGCGCCGAATTCGGGGGCGGTTTTCGATTTTGTCATACAGCACCAAGTAGAGGCGTGCAGGGGAAGGTAGAGTTGGGGCAGGAGCGCTCCCCAGAGATTTTTGTAGAAAAATGCGCAAATCAGGCAGGCGGCGATTCCCGCGCAAAGGTACATAATGCTACCCGCTTTTTTGCCGAAGAGCACTACGGTTGTGATTTTCCCGCGTGCGCCGTCGCGTTCGGCGTCGCGGTAGTTGTTGAGAATCAAAAGGGTATCGACGGCGAGTCCGCATGCTGTCCCCGCCGCGAAAATTTCGGGCGTCATAGTTCCCGCCGCGACGTAGTATGTGAAGCAGACGGGGACGAATCCGAAGAACACGACGACGGCGACATCGCCCAATGCGCGTTCGGAGAGCGGGAATGGCCCGCCAGTATAAAGGTATGCGAAGACGAGGCACGCAAGCCCGACGAAAACGAGCTGCATTCCGCCGTAGAAAAGCAGTCCGCACCCGCAGAGGCAGGCGGTCGCCGCGCAGATAAAAATTCCGCGCCGCATGGATTTTTCGGAAATCCAGCCCTGCGAGCACGCGCGTTTGGGCCCGATTCTGCCCTCGCCGTCCGCGCCCTTTTTGAAGTCGAGCAGGTCGTTTACCAGATTCGCGCAAATCTGCATCAAAAAGGCGAACGAAAAGCAAAGGAGGGTTGTGGTGATATTGAAAACGCCGTCGGCGCGCGTGAAGGAGGTCGCGACGATTACGGGCACTGCCGCCGCCGCGAGGGTTTTCGGGCGCGCCGCGAGTATCCACGCTTTGAGTGCGGAGGGTTTTGTATTTTCGTTTGTCATAATTTTTTTCGGATTGTCGCCTCTCCGCCGCACAAAAATTTTGTTTCGCCCGAGTCCGCCAGAATCCCGAGCCGCCCGCGCGGGTCGATTCCGTCGGCTATTCCGCGCACGGTCGTGTTCCCGACAACTGCGGAGATTTCCCTGCCGCGCAACCAGTCGTATTTTTCAAAGGCTTCGGGTAGGTTTTCGAGATATTTTTTTTTGGCTTCGACGATGGCGCGGATTTCCGCCGCCGCGGTGTCGGCGAAGTCGGGGCGGATTTTTGCCACTTCCCCCAGCGCGCAGACGCTGCCGCGGATTTCCTCGGGAATTTCCGATTCCGCGACATTCGAGAAATCGACGTTCAGCCCGATTCCGAAAACCGCCGTCGCGCCGTCCGCGCCGATTTCAAGCTCGGCGAGCATTCCCGCGATTTTCCGCCCGTCGGGCGCGTAGATGTCGTTGGGCCATTTCAGAAAAAGTTTTGCGCCGCAAAGTTCTTCGAGTCGGGCGCAGACGGACAGCCCCGCGCGCACGGTGAACGACTCCATAACGCGCGCGGATTTTTCGATTCCCACGCAAACCGACATTGCAATCGAAGCGCGCGGGTCGGAGAACCACTTGCGCCCGAGCCGCCCGTGCCCCGAGTCCTGCCGCAGGGCGATTAGCGCGAAGTCGCCCGAAATGCGCTTTGACCGCAGCCGCCGCAGGCACTCGGTGTTCGTGCTGTCGACGGTCTCGAGCACTTCGACGGGTGTGTCCAGCCCGAGCGAGTCGAGTCGCGTCCGCACGGCGTCGGCGAAAGCGTCGGCGTGTAGAAAATATTCGTCCATTTGAGCGAATCCTACCCCGAAACCGCGCGCTGTCAATCCGCGACTATCCGCAGAAAGTGCATTTTAGAATTTGACATCGGACTTCGGAAAGATAAAAAGTTTTTCCCATATCACGTATACATTATGATGAAAAAAATATCCTTAATTCTGCTCGCGGCGGCTGTCGCTTTCGGCTCGGCTTTCGCGGATAACTTCAAATACGGCAACTTCGGCGGCTCTATCGAGGCGTCCAAAAAGGCGGGCTACGACGGCGTCCAGTTCTGGCTGAGCCGCAAAAATCAGGACGACAAGGCGGGGTACTCGAAGCAGAGCCTCGAAAACATGAAGGCGTCGCTCAAAAAGAACGGAATGCTCGCCTGCGGTATTTGCGTCGGCTGCTACCACCAGTTCCTTTTCGAAGAGGATAAGAACGTCGTCGAATACATGAAGAACGTAGTCGACAACGCCGCCGAGCTCGGCGCGGACAACATTCTCATTCCGTTCTTCGGGAAGTCGTCCCTCTACAAAAACGGCAGGGAACTGCGCACCGAAAGGCTCGTCCCGCTCGTTCAAAAGCTCAAGGAAATCGCGCCGTACGCTGCAAAAAAGGGCGTCAACCTTGCGCTCGAAACGACGCTGCTTGCGAAGGACGAAATCAGGCTCTTGGACATGATTCACGAGCCGAACGTGAAAATCTACTTCGACACGCTCAATACCGCGTGGGCGGGCGAGAATCCCGCGGACGCCCTGCGCCTGTTGGGCAAAGACCGCATTGCGCAGATTCACATCAAGGCGGATTCGGAATTTTTCGACCAAGCCAAAAAGCCCAATCTCGACGAATGTTTTAAGGCGATTCTCGACATCAAGTACGACGGCTGGATTGTCCACGAACAGGTTATGCCCCCCAAGAAGAACCCGTACAATGAAGTTATCGAGCGCAACTTGAAGCTCTTTAAAAACTCGGTTCTCGAAAAGAAATAGGCGTTGACCGACAAAAAAGAGGAAAGGCTCGCACGAATCTCGCGCGGGTCTTTTTTTCTTTTTGGGGAATGTGTTGTTTTCTTGGGGAGCGCGCGGCCGCTTTCTTTGACGCGGGGGCTATCGCAGGATTTCGAACGGCGGGACGGGGTAGCCGTTTTGGTCGAAGAGGCACGCGTCGGGCTTTGCCCAGTTTTTGTAGAGGTATCGCACGCCGTCGATTCTTACGCCGTTTTCGGATTCTATTTTCACTTTGCCGCCGCCGAACTCGGCTTTCGCCGCGCGCCATTTGCCGTTTGCCAAAATATCAAAGCCCCTGCAACTGCCGCGGCATTCGATTTTATTCGGGGTATCGAACTGCGCGGTTGCTCGGTTGCCGTCGAAGCCGACGCTGCCGACTTGCGGGAAGGTTTTTTTACCGATTGCATCGGCTGCGGCGGAGAGTCTCTTCCCGATTGGAATTTTGTCGTGCGGGTGTATGTCGTATTTGTCGCCAGTGTCGATTGCGCAGACCATTGCCGTATTTTCGAGTTTTCTCCCGACGCGCTCCTGCGCCGCGCGGGCGTTTGTCCAATCGGTCGAAGCCCCGAACGACGGCAGTTGGACGAACAAAAACGGCAGGTCGGGCGAGCCGAAATGCTTGCGCCACTCGCCTATTAGACATTCGAATTTCGCCGCGAACGCGTCGCCGCCTGAAACGTTTTCGGCGAATGTATCGCCGCCCGTGTCGCCCTCGCCCTGATACCACACTATCCCGCTCGCCGCGTACGACCGCAGGGGATTCACGCGCAAATTGAAGAGCATCGAGGGCGTCCACCACATATCGGGCGAGTCGGGCCACGGCGCGAGAAACGGCGCGACCGTCCAAGCGGGCGGCGGCGTTTTGCCCTCGGCTTTGGCTTTTGCGACGCGCGCGGGATAGGTTTTCACGTTTTCGTCGAAAATTTTTCTCTCTTTATTATAGTCGTAGTTTTCGATGCGCTTTTGGCGCGCGGCGCGGTCTTCGGCGAAGGCGTCCGATTTTTCGTAGGTCTCGCGGCTAACCCAGGACGCCATGCAAGTGCCGGGGACGCCCGTGTAGACAATCCCGACGGGCATTCCGATTTTCGCCGACCTCTCGACCGCGAAGATGTACGGCACGGCGTTCAGCCCCGCCGCGTTTTGCGGCGCGGGCAGCACCCATTCCGCGCCTTTTGCGAATCCGCTTTCGGGGCGGCTGCCCAGCCCCGCCGCCGAGAACATATGCCGATTTGTGGCGTGTTGTCTAAAGTAGCGCACGTTGCGGGGCGTTACTTGGTCGATGTATTTTTTCGCGCCGTCGGTGTTCGCGAGTTTGAAGTCGAGGTTCGACTGCCCGCCCGCAATCCAAACTTCGCCAACGAGCACGTTTTTGATTGTCTTCGAAAGTTTCCCGTTTTCGAACAGTCGAAGTTCGAGCGGCTCGAACGACCCTTTCGGCGTTTTGATTTCCGCCGACCATTCGCCCTTTTCGTTTGCGGCGAAGTCGGTTTCCAGTCCGCCGATTTGCGCCGAGATTTTCGCGTTCGGCTCGCACGTCCCCCAAATCCGCGCGGAGTTTTGGCGGAGCATCATATTGTCCGAAAAGAGTTCGTTTGTGCGGATTTCCGCGCGCGCGTATGCCGCCAAAATCGGCAGAATCAAAATGGCAGTTTTCAGGAAATTCATACGGATTGTCTAAACGCGCGGGGCGCTTTGTTCAAGACTCTTTTGCTATTGACTTTTAATAGTCTTATATAAAAGCTCGAGCCACGATAGACAAAAACGCAAATATTATACATACCAACTTATGAAAAAAATATACCAGTCGGTTGCCGCGTCTTTGGCGGCTGTTTTGATTAGCGCGTGTTCGTGCTTCGAGTCTTCAAAACCCTACGATGTCGTCGTCTATGGCGGAACTTCCGCGGGCGTCGTCGCGGCGGTTCAGGCGGCGAAGTCGGGCAAGAGTGTCGTGCTCATTGCGCCCGAAGGCAGACTCGGCGCGATGTCAAGCGCGGGGCTCGGTCAGACCGACTCGGGCAGGACTGCCGCAATCGGCGGACTCTCCCGCGAGTTCTACCACAGAATTTGGCTCGAATACGCCAAGCCCGAAACGTGGAAATTCACCAAGCGCGAAAACCACAAAATCGCCGCGCAGGGCGTAAAGGCAATCGACGACGAAAAGCAGGTTATGTGGCACTTCGAGCCGTCCGTCGCCGAGCGCGTCTACGACAACTGGGTCGCCGAATACAAAAACATAAAGCTCGTCAAGGGGCAGTGGCTCGACAGGGAATCGGGCGTCGAAAAAGTCGGCGCGCGCATTGTCGCGATTTCCACTCTCGACGGCGAAAGATTCCCCGCAAAGATGTTCATCGACTGCACTTTCGAGGGCGACTTGATGGCGGCTGCGGGTGTCGAGTACTTTGTCGGCAGGGAGGCGAACTCCAAGTACGGCGAGGACTACAACGGCTTCCGTGCAACCAACGCCGCAAACGGCCATCGCTTCCATTCCAAAGTCGACCCCTATAAGGTCAAGGGCGACAAATCCAGCGGACTGCTGAAATTCGTCAGCTCCGAGCCCCCGCTCGCCGACGGCGTCGAGGACAAAAAGGTTCAGGCGTACAATTTCAGACTCTGCCTTACCAAAGTTCCCGAAAACCGCGTGCAAATCGAAAAGCCCGAGGGCTACAACCCCGACGATTTCGAGCTCGCCGCCCGCTATTTCGAGGCGGAATCCAATGCATTCCCGCTCATCATTTCGAGTATCCCCAACGGGAAAACGGACGTAAACAATCGCAATGCAATCAGCACCGACTTCATAGGCGGCAACTACGAGTGGCCCGAAGCCTCCTACGAACGCCGCGCCGAAATCTTCAAGGCGCACCTCGACTACCACAAGAAGCTTCTCTACTTCTTCCAAAACGACCCCCGCGTTCCCGAAAAAATTCGCAACGAAATCGCAAAATACGGTCTCGCGAAGGACGAATTCGCCTCCACGGGGCACTGGCCGTTCAACCTCTATATCCGCGAAGCCCGCAGAATGGTCGGCGAATATGTTATGACCCAGCACGACTGCCAAAATACGCGCCTTACGCCGCGTCCCGTCGGAATGGGCTCGTATACGCTCGATTCGCACAACACTTCGCGCTATGTCACCCGCGAGGGCTATGTCCAGAACGAGGGCGACGTGCAGGTCGGCTTGAACGCCCCCTACAAGATTGCCTACGGTTCGATAATCCCCAAGAAGGCGCAGGCGGAAAACCTGTTCGTGCCCGTGGCGAGCTCGGCGTCGCACATTGCGTACGGCTCGATTAGAATGGAGCCCGTGTTTATGATTCTCGGACAGAGCGCAGCGACGGCAGCAGTTCAGGCGATTGACGACAAGTGCGCCGTTCAGGACGTGGATTATGCGAAGCTCTCGAAGACGCTCGAGCGCGATGGCCAGATTCTGAATCTTTCGGTTCAGACGGCGAACGCAAAATAATATTTTGCTTGATTGGGCGGATTGGCTTTCCGATAATTAGGGAATTATGAGAAAACTCGCACACATAGGAATTCCCGTTTCGGAAAGACCCGCCAAGGCGACGTATCTTCCCGATGCAAAGCTTTGCGTCACAGACCCTGCCGACACGAAGAACAACATAGAGTTTATATACTTCGAGCCGGACAGCCCGATGCCCGAGCTTATGAAAAAATCGACGCACATAGCGTACTTCGTAGAAAATCTCGAGGAGGAGCTGAAGGGTGCGCAGATTTTGGTTGAGCCGTTTTCGCCGTTTCCTGGGGTGACAGCCGCGTTCATAGTAGAAGACGGTCTCCCCATTGAATTACTGGGGAAGTAGTTCCAGTGCGGTAGTTTTTTGGGCGCGTGAAACTACCGTTGAT
>DJPO01000023.1 GCA_002437405.1 Opitutia bacterium UBA6410
TTGCGCCCGCCGTATCAACGGTAGTTTCACAAGCCATCAGCCGGCGGAGGAATCCCAGCCGAAGAACGTATACAAAAGTATGGAGAAAGAGGAGATTACCGCCGCACTTTCGAACGGCGTCCTTACACACCCCAATACTATTATTCCAATCACCGATACCCCCATTACGAACGACGCCAAACTTATCTTCCTGCGGCAAATCCAGACTACCGCAAAAACTATCGGCGTTATCACATTCAAAAACAGCCCCACCTTGCCCGTCTCGACCAACGCCCTCTGCAAGTCCGATTCGGGCGACTTCCACGCCGTGTACCCCAAATCGCTGCTCTGGTAAAACGCGAATATCGTCGTGAACGACGTTTCGCCCCAGCCGAACATCGGGCGGGCGTCTTTTGCCGACTGAGTGTCCGCTTTCAACGTCGCTATCTGCGCCACCGTCGGGGCGTTCTTCGAGGATTGGTCGAACGAAAGCGTGCCCTTCGACGCACACCCGATTATGCCCGAACCTGCCGCCCAGAGGAAAACCGCACCCGCCGCAATGTAAATCGCGAACGGAACTTTCGCCCTTATGTTGAATCCGCCGAGCCTCGATACCCTGTAGTTTTTCAGATTCGACTTGGAGGGGAAAACGTCCGCCGCCAAGACCAACAGCCCCACCGCCTGCAATGCCGTGGAAACCGCGACTTCAATCGGCGCGCCGCTTACCATCACGCTCGCCCAGAGCACGAGCGAACCCGCCAAGCTCCAAAATCTCAGCGAGTACAAAAGCGAATTTAACTTGAAACGTTGCGGCGAGTAGACTGCGGCGGTCAACGCTCCGCCCTGCCAGATTATCGCAAACGCGCTCCACTCGGCTATGCTCGGGAAGAGGGAAAAACCGTTCGCACCGAAGCCGATTGAACCGCTTCCGCCAGAATATTTAAGTCCCAAGCCTGCGAGAGCAAGCACGACCGCCGCCCCCGCGCCCCAGACGAGCACTTTTCTCAAAACGTATTTCGATGTTGCGACGAAATAGAGAGCCAACGCGCAGGCGGTCGCCGAGAGCGACGCAAGCTCGGAAGTAATCGGATAAATCGGGTCGAGAGCCGCCGAAACAATCGGCCAGTCGGGCTTGTAGACGAGCTTTGCGACTTCCCTGCCCAATCCGCCGCTCCATTCGAGCACGCTGTGGCAAATCCCGATACTCGCTATGACAATGGCGATGAATGACGGAACGAGAGCCAATACGAATTTCAGCACCGCTCCGTTTCTGACCGTCGGCCAGTTCGCCGCGCTGTTTGCGATGTTTATCGGAGCGAGAATCCCGAGGGCAATCAGCGCGCCAAGCCCGATGTCGGACTCGCCGCCGAAGAGAAAGGCGGGGACGCAGATTGCCGCAATGGCGGCTGCCATTGTCGCGGTTTCGCCCGAGTTTCGGGAGGTTCTCAAAATGACTTCTTCGTCGAGCATATCAGCTTTTAAAACAAATTGATTTTGCGATTTCCGCGGATTTTTCGCCGCCGAGCAAATCGGAGACAATCGCGAGTGCGAATTCCACGGCAGTTCCCGCGCCCTGCGAGGTAATCAGGTTGCCGTCGCAAACCGTCGCCAAGTCGGGTTGGCGGGTCGGGAGCAGTTCGGCAACCGACGGGTGCGAGGCGCATTTGCGCGCGCCGATTATCCCCGCGCGGTCGAAGACTGCGGGAGCGGCGCATATCGCGCACATAACGCGCCCCTTTTCGTTCGACGACTTCAGAAAATCCAAAAGCTCGGGGTCGTCGATTATGTCGAAAGTCCCGGGGCCGCCCGCGAGCACCACGGCGTCGAAATCCCCCGCTTTCGCCTTTGAAAAGAGCTCGTCCGCCTCAATCGGGACGCCGCTTCTGCCGTAAATCGTCTTCGATTCCCCGACCGCCGCCGTCGTGACATCGACGCGCGCGCGCCTTAAAATATCGACGGGCGCGAGGGCTTCGATTTCTTCAACTTTATCGAACAGAATAACAAGTGCTCTTTTCATTTTGATACGAATCCGCCGTTTACCACAAAGTTTATTATTTCGCCCCAATACAGGGGTTCATTATGGAGGTAATAATGCCCTTTTTCGGGGAAAATAACAAGTTTTTTTCCGCCGTCGGGAGCTTTTTTGAAATTTTCGCGCGCATTGCGGAGCGGGACGATTATATCGCGCCTGCCGTGCAGAAAGAGGACGGGCATTTTAAAACGGGCGATTTTCTTCGAGTTGTCGAGAATCTCCCACGGTACGATGTTCACGGGCAAAACCGCCTTGACCGCCTTGGCGAAGCCGCCGACGATGACGGCGCACCTGATGTTCGGGTGCAAATCGGCGATTTCGCACGCAGCCGCCGAGCCGAGGGAATAACCGACAACCGCAATGTCCGCGTCGGCGTATCCGAGAGTCTTCGAGACATACCCGTACGCCGCCCGTGCCGAAGCCTTCAGCCCAGCGATGCTCGGCTTTCCGCCGCTCAGTCCGTAACCGCGGTAGTCGTAGGCGAAGACCGAAACTCCGCGCTTGGCGTATTCTTCGAGAATCGGGCGGATTTCGCCCAAGTCCTCGCCGTTGCCGTGGCTGTAAATTACACAAACGTCGGATTCGGGCGACGAGAGAAAAAGAGCGGCGATTTTCCCGCCGTCGGGAGAGTCGATAAAAAAAATTCCGTCGCCTTGCGAATACGAAGGCGGCGGCGCGGGAAAAATTATGCGCTCGGCAAAAAATCGGGCAAACAGAAGCAGCAGCGCGTAGACGCAAATTACCGCAAAGAGGGTTATCGAAAAAAACGTCATTTTTCGGCGGCGGCTTCGTCGAGGATTTTCCAATAGGCGGCGGGAACCGTCTCGGGGCGGGCGCGGGGGTCGAGCTCGGGGACTTTTTCGAGCCACCGCTCGAGAATCGGGGCGTCGCCGCCCGCAGTCTTTATTATAGAGCCAATCTGCTTGCGCCTGTGCGAAAAGAGCTTGCGGATAATCGACTTTGCGCGCGGGCGGAAAAGAAACGGGGTCTTTTTGAGCGAAAGCGGCAGCAACATAGAGTCCACTTTCGGGCGCGGGAAGAAACACGCCGCCGACACCTTGTGGGGCGATAGGACATCGTAGGCGCACGAGAGGAAAATCGAAATCGGCGAAAATTCCCCCGACGCGTTCTTCGCCGCAAAGCGCAGCGCAGCCTCCTTTTGGAGCATAAGCGACATCTTCGACGGAAGCTTTCCCGAGAGAACTTCGTCGAGCCACGGAGTGCTGATTGCATACGGAAGATTCGCGACTATCTTGAAGTCGGCAACTTCGTCGGGCAGCGCGGCGAGCGGACGGTTTACGGCGTCGGCGTTTATCAGCGAGAGATTCGAGCAACCCGCAAAATACTCTGTAAGATGGGAATAGAGACGTTTGTCAAGCTCGACGGCATAGACCTTCGCGCCGCGCTCGAGCAGCGCGCCCGTGAGCGTCCCAAGCCCTGGTCCGACCTCGACGACGACATCGCCCGCACGCACGTCGGCAAGCTCGAGCGACTTGCGGACTATGTTCGCGTCCACAAGAAAATTCTGCCCGAGCTTCTTCGACGGCATATGCCCGAGCCTGTTCAAAAGCTCGTTTGTCTGCGTGGGGGTGAACTGTCCGTTGTTTTCCACGGTTCGAAAAATTTGCGGGGAATCGAAACCGATTCCCCCAGTCTCCGCAATTCGGACGGATTAGACGCCCTCCGCCTCGCCGAGAGCCGTGCCGCCGACAACCGTCGTGGAAGCGGTAATGGCGTCGCGGATTTTGTCGGCAACGTCGGTGTGCTCCATAAGGTACGCCTTGGCTGCCTCGCGCCCCTGCCCGATGAGCTCGCCGTTATAGGAAATCCATGCGCCCTTCTTCTCGAGGATTTTCTGCTCAATGCCCAAGTCTATGAGACTTCCGGTGAGCGAGATACCCTCGTTGTACATAATGTCGAATTCGCATTCGGTGAACGGCGGGGCAACCTTGTTCTTGACGACTTTGATTTTCGTGCGGTTGCCGATAACCTTGCCCGAAGCGTCCTTAATCTGCCCGATTCTGCGAATGTCGATGCGCACCGACGCGAAGAACTTGAGGGCGCGGCCGCCAGGGGTCGTTTCGGGATTGCCAAACATTACGCCGATTTTTTCGCGGATTTGGTTGGTGAAAACGCAAATGCAGGAAGTCTTGCTGATGGCGGCGGTGAGACGGCGCATAGCCTGACTCATCATGCGCGCCTGAAGCCCGACAGTGGTGTCGCCCATCTGACCGTCAAGCTCCTGACGCGAGACGAGAGCGGCGACGGAGTCGATGACTACGACGTCGATTGCACCCGAGCGGATAAGGGTTTCGGCAATATTGAGGGCGTCCTCGCCGCATTCGGGCTGGGCAACCATCAGGTTTTCCAAGTCAACGCCGACAACCTTCGCATAGTGAGGGTCGAGAGCATGCTCGACGTCGATGAAAACGGCGTTGCCGCCCTTGCGCTGGGCTTCGGCAATCAGGGAGAGACAGAGAGTGGTTTTGCCCGAAGATTCGGGGCCGTAGATTTCGACAATTCTGCCGCGCGGGAGACCGCCGACCCCGAGAGCCAAGTCGATGGCGACCGAGCCCGTGCTGATCGTTTCGACATTCATTTTGGTGGCGTCGCCGAGACGGACGAGCGAACCTTCGCCGAACTGCTTGTTGACCATGCTGAGGGCAGTTTCGAGAGCCTTGTCGTCCTTGGCGATTTGCTGAGTGGGAAGTTTTTGTTTAGCCATAGATATATTTAAAATTCGGCAGTGGTTATATCGTCGGGAAGAAAAAGTGTCGATAAAATAATTAAAAAAAGGCGAACCCCGCCCCGAACCCCGCGAAAAAAGCCATAGAAAAAGCGGAACAAAAAAATCCAATAAAAAAAACCAATTCGCCATTCAAGGGAGCTCGAGGGGCGAGAGCCCCTCGAAAGGGCTGGAGAAATGCCGCGAAGGCGGCGGGTCTCCCGCCCGACGGGGATAGGCGAATTGGC
>DJPO01000021.1 GCA_002437405.1 Opitutia bacterium UBA6410
TCAACGGTGATTTCACAGGCCCAGCGGGGGTAGGTTGAATTGGCTTTGCCAATTCAACCGTAGGGGGCAGCAGCCCCCTGTTCTAGAAATTTTTGACGGCTTCGTCGCGTGTCGTGAATATCGGGAATATCGTCGTGAATCCCGATATCTCGAAAACCTGCTTTACATTCTGGCTCAAGCCAGAAAGGGCAATCTCGCCGGAGATTTTTTTGAATTGCTTCGCCGCCGCAAGCAATACGCGAAGACCCGCGCTGCTGATGTATTCGAGGTCGCGGCAATCGACGAGTACCTTGGTGCAGTTTTCTTCAAAGAGCTTGTTGAAGACTTTTTCGAGGTCGGCGGTTGTTGTGACATTGAGTCTGCCGTTGAGCGCGACAATCGAAACGTCGTTATTTTTTTCTTCGGTGATTTCCATAATTATAGTGCTGTTGATAAAAAAACTCGGAGCATAATGGGGCGGCAAAATAAAAAATCAAGCAAATAAAGAAGTTGGGGAATCGCGGGGGCGACCCGCCTCTTTTTCTCTATTATATATAGAGCGGAGAAATGCTCGGAATGTGTAGGGGAAATCTTAGGGCGGCGGAGCGCATTGGGCGAATCGTCAAAGGGCGGGCGGCAGGGCAACGGCTGCTACGTTGGAGTTCGCGACATACAGGAGCGCGGCAAAGTTCGGCGTCGGGAGATAAAAAAAACCGCGCCGAGTCCCAAAAAATACTTGAAGCGCGGCGGAGTTTCGTATTATTTTTATTCCATCAAACGTATTTGAACAAACAAAGGATTATAACTATGGCAAGACCTCTCACAATCTTCACCGGCCAGTGGGCCGATATGAAACTCGAAGACCTCGCGCCCTTGGCGAAAAAAATGGGCTACGAAGGCTTGGAAATCGCGCTTACCGCGAACCATTTCGATATGACAAAGGCGGACGACAAGGCGTACCTCAAGAGCCGCTGGGATATTCTTGCAGCCAACGGGCTCAACTGCTTCGCGCTCTCCAACCACCTCGTCGGGCAGTGCGTCTGCGACAATATCGACTCGCGCCACAGGGCGATTATGCAGGACTACATCTGGGGCGACGGCGACCCCGAAGGCGTGCGCCAGCGCGCGGCGGCGGAAATGATAAAGACCGCCTCGGTTTGCAAAACGTTTATGGAAATGCGTCCCGACTCTCTCGCGGCGTCCCCGATTCCCCCGACGGTCACGGGCTTCACGGGTTCTTCGATTTGGCAGTATCTCTATTCGTTCCCGCCGGCGTCCAAGGAAATGATTGAAGCGGGCTACGTCGACTTCGCAAAACGCTGGACTCCCATTCTCGACGCTTTCGACGCTCAGGGCGTAAACTTCGCGCTCGAAGTACACCCCACGGAAATCGCGTTCGACATCGCTTCCGCTGAAAGGGCGCTCAAGGCTATCGGCGGACACAAGCGTTTCGGCTTCAATTTCGACCCGTCGCACTTCGGCTATCAGGGCGTCGACTACGTCAAGTTTATTCGCAAGTTCTCCGACAGAATCTTCCACGCGCACATGAAGGACGTTTGGTGGGGACACGGCAACGGCGAAGCGGGCGTCTTCGGCGGTCACACCGAATTCTGCGATCCCCGCAGATACTGGGACTTCCGCTCCATCGGTCACGGCGACATCAACTTCGAGGAAATCATCGTCGCCCTCAACGACATCGACTACAATGGCCCGCTCTCCGTCGAATGGGAAGACGGACGCATGGACAGAGTCCACGGCGCAACGGAATCGGCGTCGCGCGTTCGTTCGTTCGACTTCCCGCGCTCGGAAATCGCGTTCGACTCGGCGTTCGACACCTCCAACCAATAGAGCGGACAGGGGCGCTCGCGGCGGGCTTTTTATTTTGGCTTGCCGCGGGGGGCGCTTTGCGGGGCTCGGCGCGGGGCTCTTTTGAGAGGCTCGCCGCTGGGTTTCTCCGCGAGACCCGCCTCGGGCTTTTTTCGCGCGGAGCTTCCCTACTCGGAGATTGCGAAGCTCGGGATTTCCCCACTCGGGTTTTCCGCCGCGAGCTTGCAGGAGCGCGGTTGCGCGGCGGTTGAGGCGAAATTCGGGCTTGACCTTTGAATCCTTGAGTCGGACATTTCGGCAGTTTCCCCCTTGTGGAGAGTAGCCGCCGAGTTCGCCGAATTTCGCAAAAGTTTGTCGAATTTCGGCGGGGATTCCCCCGTTTTCCGCTCTGCGCGGTCGCGCTTTTTTCGGTGCGGTCGTGCGCTTTTCTCTTTACAAATTGCGGCGAAAGGGTATAGCTTTTTTCCCGCAAAGAAAAAAATTCTTTCAACAATCTAAATTAGAAAATAAAATAATGAAATTCAATAATCTCACTTACACAATGGCATTCTGGCTGCTCCGTTTCTGGTTGGCCGCAAGGGCAATCGGTACGGGTCTTACCAAATTTATCGGCAAGGTTGAGGGCGAAATCCCCAATCCCGCCTACGAAGCCAAAATCAAGGAAGCAATGGCTGACGGCCTCTCCAGAGCCGAAGCCGCCGATCTCGTCACCGACGTTCCCGAAAAAATTCAGGGTACGATGGACGTAATCAGCCTCGCCTCCTACCACGGTCTGCCCGCAAAAGGCCCGATGACTGTCGAAACTTTCAGCGCAAGCCCCCTCATGCCCTCCTTTATGGTCGGCCCGTATGCGGCGGTTCTCGGATACGCGCTCATCGCCCTCGGCCTCACGGTTCTGCTCGGCGTTTGCACGCGCATCTCGCTCTTCTTCATGGGCTTGCTCTACATCTCCCTCACTTGGGGATTCATCATCATGGAACCCTCGATGGGCCCCAGCGCGGCGGCGGGTATCGCATACCTCGGCGTCCACATTCTCCTGATTGTCGCGGCTCTCTTCCTCGCGGACTACAACAAGTTCGAGCTTATTCCCTGCAAGAAGCTCGGCGTCTGCAAGTGCTGCAAAGACTAATTGCTTAACTTTAAAAATCAAATACGATATATAAAATATGAATACGTTCAATCGCAGAGATTTTATTAAAATGGCGGGAACTGCGGCAGGCGGTTTGGTGCTCTCCTCGGGCATGCTCTCGGCTCAGCGCAAAGGCGGCGACAAGGTAAACGTCGCGGTAGTCGGCTACGGCGCGGAAGGCGAAGTTCTCATGAACAGCCTCCTCAAGCTCCCCTACCTCAACTTCGTCGCAATTTGCGACATCTGGCAGCCCCGCTGCAACTACGCTTCGGCTCTCGTAATGAGAACTCTCAAGCAGAAACCCGCCAGATACACTATCCAGCTCGGCGGCAAAGACCCCTACGCAAAGCTCGTCAAGGCGGGCAAAATCGGCGAGGTCAAGGGCGAAAACTACAAGGACTTGATTAAAAACCACGCGCACGAACTCGACGCGGTTATCATCGCGACTCCCGACTTCTGGCACTCGCCGATGACGGTCGACTTCCTCAACGCGGGCGTCAACGTCTATTGCGAAAAGATGATGTCCGACACCCTCGAAGGCGCAAAGGCGATGGTTCGCGCCGCCCGCAAGAGCGGCAAGCTCCTGCAAATCGGCCACCAGAGAACCTCGAACCCGCGCTACATCTATGCTCGCGAAGTTCTCCTGCGCAAAAACAACATTTGCGGCAACATCATGGCCTGCAACGGTCAGTGGAACAGAGCGGTCTCCCAAGACCTCACTTGGCCCGAAAAGGCGACTATCCCGACCGAAAAGCTCAAGGAATACGGCTTCAAGGATATGAACCAGTTCAGAAACTGGCGCTGGCACAAGGGTCTGGGCGGCGGCGCTATCTCCGACTTGGGCGCGCACCAAATCGACATCTTCGGCTGGATGCTCGGCGCACACCCCAACCGCGTAATGGCTTCGGGCAACCGCGACTATTACAAGAAACCCGACGGTACTCCCGCGCACGACTGGGACGACAACGTTATGTGCATCTTCGAATTCGACAAGACTTTCCAAGGCAAGAAGGCTCAGGCGTTCTACCAAGTCTTGACGACGACCTCTTCGGGCGGTGGCTACTTTGAATCGTTCATGGGCGATCAGGGCACGCTCAAGATGTCCGAAAATCCCTCGATTACAAAGCTCTTCAGGGAAAACAACGCCCCGTCGTGGGACGATCTCGTAAAGGCAGGCGTAATCGGCGGCGGCGACGCCTCTGCGGCGACTGCAAAGGTTGCAGACTCCCGCGAAACAAAGGCTCTCGTCGGCTACGGCTTCCCCACCAATGTCGAAGGATACGAACCCGACGTCGCCAAGAAGCCCATTCACATGTACCACGTCGAAAACTTCTTCAACGCGGTTATGGGCAAGGGCAAGCTCAACTGCGACGCCGAACACGCGTACGCGGCGGAAGCGGCTGTCTTCAAGGCTCGCGAAGCAATCGAAAAGGGTCCGCTCACATTCAGCGACTCCGACTTTGTCGTCGAAGGTTAATCTCAATTCCAAAATAAAAAACTAAAATGAAAAAAATCCTTATAGCTATCTCGGCATTGGCTTTCGCTTTTGCCGTCAACGCAAAACAGCTCAAGCTCGACGTTCCAAGAGCCCAGCTCACAGGTACTCCCGTACCCGTTAAGCTCCCCAACCTCGAGCCCAAAACTCCCAACGCAACTCCCGAAGTTCCCGAAGACGTAACTAACGTCGCCAAAGGCAAGAAGGTTACCAGCTCCGACGACTTCCCGCTCATCGGCGATCTCGAACTCATCACCGACGGCAGCAAGGAAGCTGCGGAAGGTTGCTATGTCGAATTGATGAACGGCTTGCAGTGGGTTCAAATCGACCTCGAAAAGTCGACCGAAATCTACGCAATCGCCATGTGGCACTACCACAGTCAGGAACGCGCCTACAAGGACGTCGTAATCCAGATTTCCGACGACCCCGAATTCCTCAAGGGCGTTACGACGGTTTTCAATAACGACCACGACAACTCCGCCAAGAAGGGCGTAGGCAAGAACATGGCTTATATCGAAACCAACATCGGCAAGCTCGTTGTTGTAAATCCGCCCGTCAAGGGCAGATATGTTCGTCTGTATTCCAACGGCAATACGACGAACGATATGAACCACTACATCGAAGTCGAAGTCTACGGCCGTTAATCGGTTTTAACGCTCTGCGGTGCTAAGCCGCAGAAGCGGAGCAAAAAGGCGAATCGCACAATCTGCGGTTCGCCTTTTTTGTGTGTATAAAGAAGAGAGGGGCAAGCGGCGCGGAAAGTAAAATTTTTCGGCGATTTTTGGAATGTGAGTTTGCGGAGGTTTCGGCGCAAAACGTACTTGTGTTGAAGGCGGCGCGGAGTATAAGGCGGTGGTATGCGGCGCGGAAATTGTGCGGTGCGAAGAATAAATTTTTCGATTATTTCCGCGGAGGTACGAAAACATCGTTAGAAAGAAAAAAATGCCTAATCCTGCCGAATTTTCTTGAGTCGGGTTTCGGATTTTCCGATAAAATAAAAAAGGTTTACGAAAATGGGCATTGAATCTTTAAACGCGCAAATAAAAAAACATATATTAAAGTGTCTGCCGTCCGAGGGGTTTTTGCAGACGGATATAAAGGGGCTTTTCGTCTACCGCACGGATACCGCCAAGCGGTGCGAAAAATGCTTCTACGCGCCCAAAGTAATTTTGATGGTGCAGGGGTGCAAAAAGGCGATTATGGGGACGAGCGAAACCGTCTACCGCAAAAACCAGTGCTTGGTCTCGGGAATCGAAGTTCCGGGGACGAGCTATGTCGTCGAGGCAGACGCCAAAAACCCGCTGCTTACGGTATCGCTCGCGCTCGATACAAATGTCATTTCGCAAATGCTCGCCGAAATGCCGCTCGAAAAAACGAAGGGCGGCGGATTGAGCAAGGGGCTCGCGGTTGCCGACGCGGACGAGGGGTTGCTTAGCGCGTTTCTGCGGCTCTTGGACTTGCTCGACAGGAAGGAGGAAATCCCGTTCCTCGCGCCGATTTTGATACGCGAAATTTATTCGCGCATTTTGATAAGCCCAGTCGGGGCGCATGTGCGCCAGTTTTGCACGCTCGGGACGCAGAGCAACCAAATTACCCGCGCTGTGGATTGGCTGAAGACGAATTACCAAAAGCCGTTCAAAATCGAGGAACTTGCCAAATTCGTCCATATGGCGCCAACGACGTTCCACCGCCACTTTAGAAAAGTGACATCGGTAAGCCCCATTCAGTACCAGAAAAATCTGCGATTGCACGAAGCGCGCCGCCTGATGATTTCCGAGAACGAGACTGTCGCGAACGCCGCGTATGCGGTCGGGTACGAAAGCCCGACGCAGTTTAGCCGCGAATACAAAAGGCATTTCGGGGTTTCCCCGAAGCGCGACATTGCGGTATAGCGCGCGGACTTGTGTCCGCGTTAGCGCGGGTGCTTGCGAGCGGTTAGCGCGGGTGCTTGCGAGCGGTTAGCGCGGGTGCTTTTGTGCTTTTTCGCTGCTGTGTTTTCACTCCTGCGCAGATGCGTGTTCGCGGCGTGTCCCGATTACTGCTTTTCCCTTTTCGATGGCAAGCGGGTTCGTCGCGTATTCTGTGCGGCGTTTGCTTGCGTGTTTCCCGTCCCGTGCGGTGTTTTCCTTTTGCGGCAAGCGGTAATTCCCCGCGCCACAATGGGATTTTCACAGTTGTAT
>DJPO01000022.1 GCA_002437405.1 Opitutia bacterium UBA6410
TTTTGCACTAGAATAAAAAAAGCAAAGGATTCGGAAAAAACAACCGAATCCTTTGTTTTTGGGGATAGGCGAAATTGGCAAAGCCAATCGCCGAAAGGGGCTACGCCCCTTTTTTAATAGTCTTCCGAAGCGAGCAACGCGAGCTTCTGTCTATTTCTCTCACAGATTTACAGTCTCCGATGGCTCGGGAATTATTACTTGCGTCTTCGGCGAACGATCGAGTATTTCGTACATAAACCATTCCCTCGATTCCATGCTTCCGTGCGTCAATACTACGTTCCTCGGGTCTTTCTCCAATATGAACTTCAGAATTTCTTCCCTGTCCGCGTGCGATGTCAGGTCAAACTTGTCTACCCTGCAATTCACCGTTCCAACATAGAACAAGTCGCGAAACGCAAACGAATCCCCGTTTGCCGTGTGCAGCAATTTGTACGCGGGCGTGTCCGTGTCCGCATAACCTACGAAAAATATCGCATTCGCGCGGTTTTCGAGCATCGCCGCCGCCGCCAAATAGCTTGGTGTGTTGCGAACCATCATTCCGCTTCCCAAAACATATATGCCTTTTGTGTCGAAATCCTTGCCCGCTACTATCTCGCCGCGCAGCGGTTTTACGCCCTCCATATATTGTTTTCCGAACGAAAACATATTCGAGCGTTTCGCGCCCCTTATAAAATACTCCGCGATGTCCAACCCCAGACCGCCCGCAAAAATCGGGGTGTCGGCGGCTATCCGCCCCAGCCTTTTCGCCTTGTATAAAATATATAAAATCTCCTGCATTCTGCCCAACGCAAACGCGGGAATCAACACACTGCCGCCGTCGCGCAGAACTCGGGCTGTCGAGGAGACGAACCGCTCGACTTCCGTGTCGTACGTCGTGCCCTCGGGGCGGCTGTACGAGCCTCTGGTCGTCTCGACTACGAGGGTGTCGACTTTCCCTTCTGGGGGAATCGCGCCTTTCAGAATCCCCGACGAGTGGAACGAAATGTCGCCCGTGAAAAGGATTTTCTGCTTTTTGTACTCGAACATTACACTCGCCGCCCCGGGGATATGCCCCGCGGGATAGAACGAGATGTCGACATTTTCGCCGCCGATGTCGTATCTACGCGTGTGCATGTACGGCATTGACGTTGTGCGCGAACGCAGCTCGTCGATGGCGGAATAGTCGAAGAGCGGATATTCTTTTATCCCGAACTCCTCGCGCTGCTTCGCCATTACCGTACGCGAGTTGCGCAGCATTCTGAAGAGCAGCTCGTAGCTGTCGTCGGCGATGAGAATGTGCGCCGAATGCTGGTTGCGGGCGACAACCGGAAGCGCGCCGCAGTGGTCGAGGTGCGTGTGGGTGATTGCGATGAAATCGAGCGTTTCGGGCGCGACTTTCGACAGATTCGGCAGAGCGGGCAACCCCATTTGTTTAGGGTGAAGACCGCAGTCAACGAGCGCGCGGAACGGGCCGAACTCGATTAGGTGTCCGCTCGAGCCGACGTCGATTTCGGTATTTAGGTCGGTGTAAATCATCTGCTATTTCGCGAGCTCCCGCAGTCTTTGAATATCGACGATGTACGCGCCTTTCGGGCCGACGATGAAGAGCGATTTTTCCGCGCCGGCGTCGGTTATAATGCAGCAGTTGGCGACTTGGTTTTCGATTTTCAAAAGTCCCCTGTGCTTGAGGTCGGGGGAGAAGAGGTGGACGCCGCCGTTGCCCGTCGCGTAAATCCAGCCGTCTTTGCCGATAGCCATTCCGTCGGGAGCTCCGCGCACTTTGCCCTTCCACTTTTTCAGGGAGCAAAAGACTTTTTTGGAAAGGATTTTTGTTTTCGATTCGTCGAGCTCGTAGACAAACCAGCATTGCTCGCCGTTGCCGCTTTGCGAAACGTACATATACTTTTCGTCGGGCGAGAAGTCGATGCCGTTGGGCTGCGGGAGCGAGCCGTCAATCAACACGGTTTTGCCGTCGGGGGTGATTTTGTAGATTCCGCTAAAATCGAGCTCGTCGGCGGGGCGCGGCGGGCGGCGTTTGTGCCAGAATCCGGGGTCGGTGAAGAAAACCGAGCCGTCTTTTAATATACAAAGGTCGTTTGTGTTGTTGAGCTTTTTGCCCTGATAGTTGTCGGACAAAACTTCGACCTCGAAACGCTTTTCGTCGATGCGCGCGATTCTCCTGTGCCCCTGCTGGCAGAAGACGAGATTTTCCTTGGCGTCGAGCGCGATGGCGTTGGGTCCGAAGTCGATGGACGGGTCGAGCTCGCCCTTCGCGCCCGTGAAGCCCGCGGGGCGCATAAACGGGGTGAATCCGTCCTTTTCGGTCCACCTGTAAATCATATTCTTGGGCTGGTCGGAGAAGAAAACCTCGCCCGTCGAGGGGCGGAAGAGCGCGCCTTCGCCGAAGCCGATGTCGCGCTTTAGGACTTTCACCAAGTCGCCTTCGCCCTCCGCGCCCAGAATTTTCACTTCGTCGGGTGCGGGCGCAAAAGGCTCGTCGGGAAACGCGCAAGTTGCGGCAAATGCCGCGCATACAAAAAATGCAAATTTCTTCATAACCCGATATTCCACCGAAGTCCCCGTTTTGTCAACGATTCTATGCCGCCCGCGCCCGAAATTTTTTTGAAAAAAAGTGAAAAAAAACGTGGAAAAATCTTTGAGTTAGGTTTCTATAAGCGTATATAAAATGATATTGGCCGCCGCGCGGAGGCGGACAAAACGAAACTTTCCACACATAAAAAGGAGTCCGCAATGGATTACAAATCGGCACTTGGAATCAACCCCCACACTGGGGCAAACGAACCCGGCGGCAAGCCGCTTTTCGAGTACGTCAATATGAGGTTGGCGGCGGCGGGGCTTCCCGTTTTCGGCTGCGAAAACGACTACCCGATTGTCGAGCTCGCCAAGCCCCTGCTCGAGAACTACCGCGAATTTTCGACCCACTCGACGAAAAACTTCTGCCCCGCGGACTCGCGCATTATGGACTTTTTGAAAGCCTATCTCGCCGACACCCTCGGAGAGCGCGAGAGCGTGCCCGAGCTTCCGCACAAGACTTTCGTGCTCGACAGATTCGGCACCGCGCGAATGCTCTCCCTTCCGCCGGATTGCGACTCCCACAAGAGCGCGCTCGTATCCTCCTACCGCGTGCGTCAGGGGATTTTGAACAACCCGTACAACGACAGGCGCACAACTGCTGGGGTCTTCCACGTCGCCGAGGGCGGATTGCCCGTGCCCGCCGACAAGAAGTCCGTCCCCAAGGCGGTCTTCAAAAACCTTTGGGCGCGCGTGTTCGACGCCCCCGAGGAAATGCTCGAGCTTCCCTTTACATCGACCCAAAAGCAGAAGGCGAAAACGTGGGTTTCGCTCTATCTGCGCCCGACGGTCTGCCCCGCAGTCCCCAACGGCGACGGCGAAAAGACTATGGAAATCCGCTTTTTCGCCCCCGGGTCGCTCGTATGCAATCTCGACTTCGTCGAAAGCATTTTCGGCAACGCGGGCAATCCGTTCTTGGCGAAAAACGATTCCGCGATGTACTTCGAATCGTGGACGGGGCACACGGGCTGCATAGTGCTCGCGCCGCATTTGACTTCGCTTAAAAAGAAGGATTTGGGGCTGCCCAATATCGCCGACGCAACCGAACGCCAAAAGCGCGACGGAATGTGCTGGACGGACGAGTCCGAGCTCTACAACGACGGCAAACCCTTTAAAATCACAGCCCGCGACGCCCGCGGCGTAATCGTCACCATAATCGCCGACAACTACTTCGGCTACTCCAAAAAGGAAATCAAGACGCAAATCAGCTACTCCGCCAACCTCTACGGGCAATGCGAAGAGGAACACTCGGGTGGCGCGCTGGCGTTCTCGAGCCGCGACCTCGGCGACGACTTCTACTCGACCTCCTACGCGCCGAACAACAAAAGCTCGTTCTCGAAGCTCGTCGAAATTCTCGGCGATACGATTGAAGTCCACCCCGACGGCTGGGCGCGCGACAAAAACTACCGCGACATCATCTACGTTCCCGAAAACGCCTACTATTCGCTCAAAACGCAAACCGTAACGTGGACGAAAGACGGTCAGGAAAAGTCGATAAAACTTATGCCCGCGACGACCTACATCTCGCCCGCAGGCTATAAGGTCGAAATGCTCCGCCCGCACGAAAGCCGCCGCTGGAGACTCGTCGGGACGACCGAAGAGGGCGTCTACTGCCACAAGCCCGCAACCGTTTCGGGCGGCGGCAAGAGCGAAATCTCCAAGGACATCTCCGACGCCATTATCCACGGGCCCTCGATGATTGCCGACTTCAAAAGCGACATCGAATTCGTCGCCGAAATCATCAACAAAAACTACGGCCACCGCTACCGCGACCCGAACTCGCCCAACAACAAGGGCGCGCTCAGCCGCCCGATTCTCGACGCCCGCCGCACTATGGGGTCGGTCGTAAAACTCCTGACGCCCTCGGACGAATATTCGGACGAATACAACAAGTGGCTCGCGTCAATTCCCTTCTATATCAGGGAATTCGTCCTGACCGTAAAACGCCACTACCGCCCCGAATGGGGAGACAACTGGCAGGACAAATTCTCGGTCGATACGATTAACGGAACGGGCGGAAATACGCTCAAATACAAGAATTCGCCCGTGCTGACCTCGTATCTGCGAATCGGATTCACCGAAGACGGCTCGTGGCGCACGTTCAGTCTGCGCAAGGACTTCGCCCCCTCCATAAAACTCCAAATGGAGGACGACATCACGACTTCCGTCGTAGTCCCCGAAAACGCCGTCGAGCACCTGCCCGAAAATCTCGCGGGCAGAAACGCGTCCGTGAAATTTACGAACAACTGCGAATACCGACTCTTCCAGCGCCCCGACGAAGCCGTCGTGCGCGGATACGACAAGCGCGCGGAATCGGATATGTCGCAAAAGAATATGTTCTTCTCGAACTACGAGCCGCTCGACCGCGAGCAGGTTCGCGAAATGGTAGACGACGTCCTGCGCTTCGACAGATTCACCGCCCCGATGCGCAAAAATCTCGAAGACTTTTTGCAGGAATCCAAGCCCGAATACGTTGTAAGCTCGGCAAACCCGCGCCTAATCGACGGCAAGCCCAGCAAAAACGTGCGATACCTCCAAAACCGCGACGACATCGTAAACCGCCGCAAGTACTATATCAGCGACACGGGCTCGAGACTCGCGCGCGGCATTGCGATCGGCAAGGCAGTCCCGCACCCTGTAAACGCAGTGATTTCCGGACGCCGCAACAACCCCGCTTCCGAGGGAATAAGGGCGTTGGCGGTTCACGGACCCTTGCACTACCTCGAACTGCCCGAGCTGTTTATGGAATACATCGCCTCGATGACGGGCAAGTCGCCGTCAACGGTGGGCGCGGGGCTCGAAGGCGCAATGACAAAAGGCCCGTTCAACGCGCTCTGCGCGGTAAGCGACCTCAACGCCGCGCTGGTATCGTTCGCGCTGACCCGCTACGACGGGTGGCTTAGCAGTGCGGGGTATCTGGGCGTAAAATACCGCGTAGACCACGACATCAGCCTGCTGATTCCCGAAATCTGGGCGAGAATGAGGAGCTACGAGCTCGACGTTCAAAACCTAATCAAGCAGGGAATGCTCGAAAGGTGCAAAGATTTTGAATACGACGGTAAAAAAGTGCTGGCGTCGCGCTTGGGTTGGCGCATTACGGAGGAATTCGTAATCCGCTACTTCGGCAGGGTATTTTCGAATCCCGCGTCGATATTCACAGCCGATATGCTGCGCCCCGAATTGCAGGATATGGCGTCGTTTGCGGAGGGCATGGACAATATGGTCGGAGCGCACCGCAGAGCTGCCGAAATGTATTTCGAGGACGGTTCGATAGAGGGCGCGTGCCCGCCGCTAAAGGCGTTGCTCTACATTATGCGCGACGGCTCGTACGAGGGCAAGACGCTCGACGACCCCGAAATCCGCGAAATGTTCACAAGGGAAAGCATTTTGAAATCGGAATGGTACGCGGAGCGACTGATTACGCGCCAGCAAATAGAATTGAATGCGTTGCAAAACACAATCCGCAGGCTTTCGCAGCAGGAACCGAAAGACGGGGACACGGCGGCGAAGTTGGCGGAGTTGCAGGCAAGGCTGAAGACCGTAAAGGGCATCAACTATTTGAAGTCGCTGTCTGGAACGCTGGGAGCCGACCAGATTTTCGGAGAATAACACAGCGCGGCAAGCCGCGCTGTCTATAATAAAACAGGGGGTCTTGCCCCCTACGGCGGGATTGGCTACGCCACTCCCGCCTACCCCCGCT
>DJPO01000069.1 GCA_002437405.1 Opitutia bacterium UBA6410
TTGCGCCCGCCGTATCAACGGTAATTTCACAAGCCCAAAAAAAACAACCGCACTGGACATCAATTCAGCGCCGGAGGCGCGGAGGGTATGGGGAGGGTTTGGTAGGAGGGGCATTGCTTTAACAAGAGCTCGCGCCATAGGTGCTCGGGGGGTATGTCGAATACCATGTTTATGTCCGCATTGCAGACTATCCATTCCCCCTCCGAAATCTCCGATTGCAACTGCTTCGGCCCCCAGCCCGCGTAGCCCGAAAATGCAGCCACTTTCGCGTCTGGATTGTTTTCTATTTCGGAAATCGCGTTCTGCGGCGATGCCCCGAAGGAAAAACTCCCCCCGTTTTCGTCGTCCGCGTCGTATGTGCACACCGCAAGACTTATCGTCTCGCGCCCGACCAGGCCGCCGTCGAAAATTTCCACCTCTTCGAGCGGCGTCGAAACGAATTCGTCCGAAATTTCCCCCAGCTTTCTGCCGCCCGCCTTGTTTATCGCTATCCCGAACGCGCCGTCCTCGTTGTCCTCCAAAAGCAGAATCACCGATTCGTCGAAAAAGTCGCCCGTGTGCGAGGGCGAGGCTATCAGAAAGCTCCACGAAATGTCGTCGTAGTAATTGCGCATATTTTAAAGCTTTGCGATTTTTACGCCCGAGTCCTCGAAAAACTTGCGGCACAATTCGTCGTTGTGGTAGTCGTGCAAATATTTTATTTCGGCTATCCCCGAGGCTACCAGCAACTTTGCGCAATTTACACAGGGGAAATGCGTTATGTATGCCGTGCAGCCGTTTAGGCTCACTCCGCGTCTGGCGGCGTCGGAAATCGCGTTTTGCTCGGCGTGGACTGTCGCCTGCTCATGTCCGTCGCGCACACAGGAAGTGTGCGGTGCTCCGGGGAGGAAGCCGTTGTAGCCCGCGGCTACAATCCTGTTGGGGTGCTCTCCGCCGCTTACCATCACGCACCCGACATGCAGGCGCGAACACGCGGAACGCGATGCCATAAGTATCGCCGCGCAAATAAAATACTCGTCCCACGACGGGCGTCCGCCCCAAGAGTTTACGGCGTTTTCCACGCCCTTTATCAATTCGGAATTTTCCATTTTGCTATAAAATCACGCACGAAAACAGCACCGCGAAAAAGTGCATAAAACTGCCGAGCAGCACAAAAACGTGCCAAACCGCGTGCGAATACTTTTTTGTTTTGCGCAAATAAAAGAATACGCCGCCCGTGTAGAAGAGTCCGCCCAGAATCAGGAAGACAATCGCGGTTGTCGGTAGCAGTGAAAAAAGCCTGCCCGACACGAAAATTATCAGCCAGCCCATCGCCAGATATAGCCCGACCGACCACCATTTAGTCCCCGAGCCGCCCGCGTATATTTTGAGGAAAGTCCCCAAAATCGCGAGAGTCCAAATTATTCCGAAAATGGTCCACGCCACCGCCGAGCGCATCGCGACCAACAGAAACGGCGTATAGCTGCCCGCAATCAGGTAGTAGATTGCTATGTGGTCGAATTTTTTGAGGATTTTTTTCGTATCGGCATTGCGCGCGGCGTGGTAGATTGTCGATGCCGTGTACATCAATACGAGCGACGCTCCGAAAATCGCGCTCGAGACAATCCCCCAAGCGTTGCCGTAAACCGACGCGAGCGTCACCATCACCGACAGCATCGCGACGCTTGCGAAAATTCCGAACCCGTGGGTTGCGGCGTTCCAGATTTCCTCCGCGCGGGAATATGCCGTTTTTTGTGCTACCATATATATATATTACGGCGCGGAATTTTTATTTCGCAACTTTTTTTTGAGAAATTTGCGCTTCGGGGATTTCCGCCACTTCGGGGAAGGCGCGCGCGAGCCTTTTGTGCAGACGTTCGAAACCTTTTTCGGACTCCTCCGCGCGCTTTTCGAGCAGCCTGAAAATCGCGTCCACAGCCCTGCGCGGCGAGTTTTCCGACGTTTTGCGCCTTTTCGATTTCGGGGCGGGGGAGGCTTTTGACATCGCGGCTTTGTTTGTGGCAGGTTCGGGGGTTTCGGTTTCGGAAGATACGGTTTCGGAGGGCGTCGGATTCTCCGAAAGCTGCCTTTGCTTTTCGCGCAGAGTCATCTGCTCTTCGGCGGGGTAGTCGGACGCTTCGTTCGAGAAAACAAGCTCGCCGCGCCCCTCAAGAAGGAATTCGCGGCTAACCCCGAGCGCGCCCGCGAGCTTCCCGACCGTCCTGCCCGCGCGCGGAATTCTCCCGCGCCGCCATGTGCTCGCCGCGCTCACCGACAGCCCCGTAGCCTCGGCGAGTTCCCTCAGGGTGATGTTTTTCGCGCCCATCAGTAGCCTTATTCTGGCTGCGAATTCCTTATCTTGGTATGTTTTAGTATGTTTCATCTTAAAAGTAGAATTTTTCTATTTTATGTTGACAAATAATAATTATTATGTTCTAATCTTTTTTAATCAAACATCGATTGTGTTTGAACGTTATAGAATAAATTCGGAATAGAAAGGAAAAAAATCGCGAAAATATGGAAAAACTGACAATAAAAAAAATCTGCCGATATTGCAAGCGGGAGGGAAGACGGAATGAAAAGTAATGACGAATTTGCGGAGGCGGCGGAACATTTCGGGTCGTTGTTTCCCAAAGGGCAGGAATGGTTCAGCCCGAAAGAGGCGGGATACATAATCGGCCGCTCCGACCAGTTCGTTAGAAACAGCTTTTACAGCGGCAAGATACTCGGGCATTTGTCGAACGGGCTCGCGAAGGCTGGCGAGGAGAAAAAGACCTACATGCGGGTACACCGCGATGCGATAGTTTTGTTTTTGCTCGAGTCCGCCAACTATACGCCCGAGTCGTTTATGAAGAAGTTGGAGGGCGTGATATTGAACCGCTCCGACTACCAGTTGCTGCGCTTGGAGAAGGTAATCCGCGACAGGCTTTATCCCAAGGGCGGGCGGCTCGGCGTCCGCGGGGCGTATTGATGCGTCCGCGTTTGGTAAAGTTTTTTTATGTTCGGCGGGGGACGGCGGAGGAAAATGACAATAGCGGGATAGGGCGGTGCAGGGCGGCGATAAAACGGCTGACGCCTGCCAAATCGCATTGAGCAATTTTCTTCCGTCCCGCGCAGGTTTTTTCAAACACTCGGGGATTTTTGCCCGAACAAGTCGGCTCCGAACAGCCCGAACGCGTTGAACGAACCGAAAAACTCCGAACGACTCCGACAAGCCCGTCGGATATTTCCGCCCGAACAAACCCGCGCAATTCCGACGCCACTGTCGGGATTTTCTTCCTCCCCAATTTCCTACGGGACGGCGTTCGCCGCCGAAATCCGAAGAGTTGGGATTTCGTTTAAATTCACAGCTATCTGGGGCAGTTGACCTATTGTTTTATACAATTAGCATTGCGTCGCCGTAGGAATAAAAATTGTACTTTTTATCCACGGCGATCTTGTAAATTTCCCTGAGTATTTCCACGCCGCCGATTTCCCCCGACTTTATGAACGAGGCAACCAAGCACATAAGGGTCGAGCGCGGCAGGTGGAAGTTCGTTATCAGCGCGTCGGCGGAGATTATTTTTTGCGGCGGATAGACGAAAAGATTCGCGGAGTCGGCGACGGCTTCGGGGGGCGCGTCTCGGAAGTTTTCGTGCTTTCGGCAAAAGTCCTCCATCGCCCGCAGGGAGGTCGTTCCGACGGCGACTCTCGGGCGCGAGGAATCCGCCATCGCCGCGAGTGTCTTTGCGGGGATTTCGTATATTTCGGAATGAATCTTAAAGTCTTCGACTTTGTCGGTCTTCATCGGGCGGAACGTCCCCAGCCCGACGTGCAGTGTGAGGTCGAAGAATCTGTGCCCGAGAGAGGCGAGCTTTTCGTCAAGCTCGGGCGTAAAGTGCAAGCCCGCAGTCGGGGCGGCGGCGGCGACGCGTTTTGAGGGGTCTGCGTAGACGGTTTCGTAGTAGCGGTTGTCGAAATCCCTGTCGTAGTCGGGCGATTTCTGGTCGCGGGCGATGTACGGCGGAAGCGGAACTACCCCGATTTGCTCGCTTAGCTCAACGACGCTCTTTCCGCCCGAAACGTCGAAGCGCACCGTCGCGTTTCCCTCGTCGTCCTTCGCCAAAACCGTTGCGGTAAAGAGTCCGTCGCGCCCGAAAGTCGCCCCGACGGGCAGACGCTTGCCCGGTTTTAGCATACAAGTCCATTCGTCCGAGCCGTTTGTTGGCGTTAGCAGCAGGCACTCGACGTCTCCGCCCGTGGGCTTTTTCGCGAAAATCCTCGCCTTCAAAACTGCCGCGTTGTTGCGGAAAAAGTTGCAGTCGGGCGGCAGGAAGTCGGCGATGTCCGCAAAGTGCGCGTGGGTTATTGCGCCCGTGCCGCGGTTGTAGACGAGCAGCTTGCACGCGTCGCGCCTTTGCGAGGGATAGCGCGCGATGCGTTCTTCGGGGAGAAAATAATCGAGTTCCGACGAGTCCATTTTTTACAGATTCCCCGATTTCCCCGAATATTGCGAGAATTTTTTTATTTTGCGCGCGCAAAAAAAGCTTTGCAAAACGCCGCGGATTTTATGAGTATTAGTCGATTTATATGCGGTGTTCGCATATATGAAAATCGAGGACAGTATTATGAAAATGAAAATCCTTATGATTTCCCCCGAATGTGCGCCGTATTCGAAAGTCGGCGGGCTCGGGGATATGGTTTCGTCAATTTCCAAGCAGTTCGCGGCGTCGGGCTGCGACGTCAAGGTTTTTACGCCGCTCTACGCCACGGTAAAACGCCCCGACGACCTCGAAAAACAGATGGACAATTTGAGCGTCCACATGGGGCTGGGGCTCGAGTACAAGGCTGCTGTCTGGACTTCCAAGCTGGGGGCGGCGCAGATGCTGTTCCTCGAATTCAATATGTATTTCGACAGGCAGGGCATTTACAATTACGGCGGAGTGGATTTCTCCGACAACGGCGGGCGTTTCGCCTTTATGACCCGCGCCGCGCTCGACTGGTGTCTGCAAAACGACTGGATTCCCGACGTAATCCACTGCCACGACTGGACTACGGGGCTCGCGCCCGTGCTTTTGAATACGTCGCTGCGCGCCTCGCCGCTGGGCGGGACTGCCAGCGTCTTCACAATCCACAATCTCCAGCATCAGGGCGTTTTCGACAGGGGCGTTTTGGAGTACGCGGGCGTGCCGATGTCCGAATTCCGCGCAGACTCGTGCGAGTCGTACGGGTCTCTCAATATGATGAAGGGCGGGCTTTACAATGCGACGAAAATCACGACGGTCAGCCCCACTTACGCCGAGGAAATCCGAACCCCCGCCTACGGCTGCGGGCTCGACGGACTGCTGCGCTTCAGGGGCGCGGACTTGGTCGGAATTTTGAACGGGGTGGACACAGACGTCTGGAATCCCGAAACCGACCCGATGATTCCCGCGAACTACTCGATTGCGGATATGTCGGGCAAGGCGGCGTGCAAGGCGGCTTTGCAGAAGAAAATGGGGCTGAAGGTCTCGAAAAAGACACCTGTATTCGGGGTGGTCTCGCGCCTGTATTCGCAAAAGGGGCTGGACTTGCTCGCGCGGATTGCGGGCGATTTGGTCTCGAATATGGACATACAAATCGCGCTGTTGGGCTCGGGCGACGAGTGGCAACAGAAGGCGTTTAGCGACTTGTCAACGTGGTTCTCGGGGAAAATCGGCGTGTACATCGGCTTTAGCAACGAGCTTTCGCATTTGGTCGAAGCGGGCTCGGACTTCTTCCTTATGCCCAGCCGCTTCGAGCCGTGCGGACTCAACCAGATGTATTCGATGATATACGGAACGCTGCCGATTGTGCGCTCGACGGGCGGGCTTGCCGACACCGTCGACCAGTATTCGGAATCGACGGGCGCGGGCGACGGGTTCAAATTCTCCGACGCCACCTGCGAGGCTCTCTACAACACAATCGGCTGGGCGTGCTCGACTTGGTACGACAGACCCGAAGACATCGCCAAAATGCGCCAAAATGCAATGTCCAAGGACTTTTCTTGGAGCGGTTCGGCGGAAAAATACGCGCTCGTCTACAAATGGGCGACGGCGGCGCGCTCGGCGGGGATTTAGGCGGCGATGGCGGTCGAACACGCCGCAAGGCGGATATATAAGCGCAGCGGGCTGTTGCAGTGGCTGCGCCGAGCCGCGGGCGATTGGCAGAAGGCATTCCGACCCGAGGAGCTCGAGTACGGCGGACAACTGTACAAGCAGTGCGTTGTCCGCGACCTCGAGCTGCACGAAGACGAGGCGCTCGCGCGGGCGCGCCTTTCCGACGGTAGCGAGCCTTTCTGCGTGCTCGACTTCGACGGCGACACTTTTGTTCGGCGCGCCAAGGGGCTCGAACAGGCGGCGCTCTGTGTGGCGACTTTCTACGAAATCGACGAGCTCGTAGGCGACGTGCTCTCGACGGACGAATTTCTGGATTTCGACGACGCCGCGGCGAAGAAACTCGCGCTCCCCAAAGATGAAGAGCCCGCCGATGACGCCGAATCCGAAGCCGCCCAAAACGCGCCCGAATCCGCCGCGCGCGAGCCCATGGTCTTGGAGCTTTCGTTCGCGTCGAGGCGCAGGGGCTTGGTTTTTTCGACCCGCTGGCTCGCCGGACACGGCAAGCGCAAAAACGCGTACGGCGACAGGGGCGTTCCCGTCGCCGACCTGCTCCCGAAGGAGTGCGAGCTTCTGCTGTCGCTCGCGGGGCTGGCGCGCAAGGCGGGCTTCCGCTACGACGGGCAGTTCCACACGCTCTCGGAGCTTTCGAAAATTCCGCCGTTTTTGAATATCGCGCTGCCCAAGTGGGAAAAAATCTTCAAAATCGTCCTTTCGCCCGAAGTCGAATTGCTCAAGGGCGGCGAACGGACGTTGAACCTCGTGCCCGAGGCGGTTTCTGCGGGCGGCGGGGATTTCGACGTAAAGTGGCTGCCGAGCGTCGGCGGGGAGTCGATTGACGCGGCGGAGCTGCCGAAGCTCGTGGGCGGGGCGGGGTCGCTTAGGATTATCCCCGAATACGGCATTTTGCGCGTATCGCGGGCGGATACCGACCTTGTGCGCAACGTCGAAAAAGCTCGCGAATTCGGGTTCGAGTCGGGGAAAATCCCGCGCTATATGCTGTTTTCGCTCGCGGACTTCGGCGGAAAGCTGAAAATGACTCCCGAGCTCGAACGCTGGCGCGATTCGCTCGAAAATCCGCCCGAAACTTCGCCGCTGCCCGACTTCCTGCGCAACTACCAGTCCGCGGGCGTGCGCTGGGCGATGAATCTTTTCGAACACTCGTGCAACGCGATGATTGCCGACGAAATGGGGCTCGGCAAAACCGTCCAAACCCTTACGATAATCAACGCCTATTTGGGCAAGTCCCGCGACGCCAAATTCTTGGTCGTCTGCCCCGCGAGCGTAATCCCCGTGTGGCGTTCCGAAACCCAAAAGTTTTTCCCGAAAATCCGCACGGCGGTGCTCGGGGCAAAATCCGACTTCTCGAAAGCCGATTTGCTGATTGCAAGCTACACGCAGCTGCGCCGCAACCGCGCGAAAATCGAAAAAATCTCCTTCGAGCTCGCCGTTTTGGACGAAGCGCAATTCATCAAAAATCCCGACGCGAAGACGACCCTCGCGTGTATGGCGATTTCCGCAAAACGCAAAATCGCCCTCACTGGCACGCCCGTCGAAAACAAACTGATGGACATCTGGACGGCGTTTAGGTGGCTTATGCCAGGGCTGTTGGGAACGCGCGCGAACTTCGAGCGTCTGGCGGCGGGCGACGCCGAGGCGGTCGCGACGGTGCGCACGCAGATTTCGCCGTTCGTCCTGCGCCGCATGAAAAATCAGGTCGCGGCGGAACTGCCCGAAAAGGTCGAGATGGATTTGCTTTGCCCGATGTCCGAGCTTCAAAAGTCCGAATACTCAAAGCTGCTGGTAAGAACGCGCGACGAGCTCGACGCCGCCGCAAGCGACGCACGAGGACGTTTGACGGTTCTCTCGCTCCTGACGCGCCTGCGCCAAGCCGCGTGCGATGCCGCGCTGCTCCCGTGGGTCGGCGGCGGAAACGCGGACGCGGGCGGGAAAATCTCGGTGCTCGTGGACAAAGTCGGCGAGCTTTTGGCGGCGAACAAAAAAGTTCTGATTTTCAGCCAATTCGCAAAATTCCTCGACCTGATTGAAAGCGCGCTCGGGAGCGTCGCGGACTCATCGTCGATATACAAGCTAACGGGCGCGACGCGCGAGCGTTCCGCACCCGTGGAGGCGTTCCAGTCGGCGAAGGGCGGGGCGGTGATGCTGGTGAGCCTGCGCGCGGGCGGCACGGGTATCACGCTTTCGCAGGCGGACTACATCTTCCTTGCCGACCCGTGGTGGAATCCCGCAGTCGAGGAACAGGCGATAGCCCGCGCCCACCGAATCGGGCGGCGCGGCGACGTTTTCGTCTACCGAATGATTGCGGGCGGCACTGTCGAGGAACGCGTCAGGGCGCTCCAAAAGAGCAAGAAAAAGCTTTTCGAGGATTTGGTCGGCGGTCTAAAGGACGTGTCCGACAAGGAAAAATTCGTAAAGACAATCGCCGAGTTGCTGTGAAAAAAAACGCGCGGATCTCGCAAAATTTGTGTACAATTTTGTAGGAATTTGCGTCTTTGGTGAAAATATTGTTGAATAATTCAAAAAACAGATAAGCTTATTTCGAACGATTATGAAGAACCTACTCTCAAATTGGGCAAGAAATATATCTCCTTCTCCGACCTTGGCTGTCGACGCGAAGGCAAAAAAGTTGAAGGCCGAAGGCAAAGACGTTTGCGGTTTCGGCGCGGGCGAACCCGACTTCGACACCCCCGATTTCATCAAAGAAGCCTGCATCAAGGCAATCGAGGCTGGCAAGACAAAATATCTGCCCTCGGCGGGGCTTCCCGCTCTCAGAGAGGCTTTGGCGCAGCAGTACGCACGCCGCAGGGGCGTAAAATACAGCGCGTCCAACTTCATCGTCTCCCCCGGCGGCAAATTCAGCTGCTACTTGGCTATAATGGCGGTTGTCTCCCCAGGCGATGAAGTGATTATCCCCGCGCCCTATTGGGTCAGCTATCCCGAAATGGTTAAGCTCGCGGGCGGCAAACCCGTTTTCGTCAAGGCGACCGACGCGGCGGACTTCAAGGTGACCGTCGACCAGCTCAAGGAAGCAGTAACCGAAAAGACCAAGCTGATTATCATAAACAGCCCCTCGAACCCGACGGGCGCAGTCTATACTAAAGAGGAACTGGAATCGCTGCTTGCATTCGCGGTCGAACGCGACCTGCTCGTGATGTCCGACGAAATCTACTCTTCGCTCGTTTACGACGACGCCGTTTCCGTCAGTCCCGCAAGCCTTTCCGAAGACGCCAAAGCCCACACGATTGTCGTATCGGGCTTCAGCAAGGCGTACTCCATGACTGGCTGGAGACTCGGCACGCTCTGCGCTCCCGACGAAATTTCCGCGGCGGTTGCAAAGCTCCAGAGCCAGACCAGCTCCAACGCGACTTCCTTCGCGCAGTACGGTGCGCTCGCGGCAATCGAAAACGAAACACTCGCCGACGAGGCAATCGCCGAGATGAAAAAGAGCTTCGACCGCCGCCGTCTCGCACTTCTGCAGGGTTTGAACGCCATCGACGGTGTATTCTGCCGCAGGGCGCAGGGGGCATTCTACCTCTTCCCGAACATTTCGTCTTTCGGACTCTCCTCCGTCGATTTCTGCGCAAAACTGCTCGAAGAAGAGCTTGTCGCGGTCGTCCCTGGTTCGGCGTTCGGCTCGGACGAAAACATTCGCTTCAGCTACGCGGTTTCCGACGAAACCATTCAAAAGGGTCTGGAGCGCATGGCTAAATTCTGCTCCAGAATCTAATGGATTTCGACGCCGCCATCGACAGGTTGCGCGGGGGGCTTGCGACCTCCTCGGCCGCCGAGGCGGCGGATTTTGCCGCGGCTTTCGCGGCGTCTTTCCCGCCCGATTTCGCCCTGACTCTTTCGGGCGACTTGGGTACGGGCAAAACGAATTTCGCAAAGGGGATCGCGCGCGGGCTGGGCATAACCGAAACGGTAAAAAGCCCGTCTTTTAATATTTGCTGTATTTACGATATTCCCGACGGGCGTAAATTCGTGCACATCGACGCATACCGCCTTTCGTCGCCCGAAGCTCTCGACGACCTGTTAATCGACGAAATCGCGCCGTCGCCGCGCATTTTGTGCATTGAGTGGCCCGAAGCCGTCGAAGAGGCTCTGCCGCATATCGACGCGCGGCTGAAGCTTTCTTCGGACGGAACGACCCACACCGTAAAGCTCGACTAACCCGCAAACTTCTCCGCCAGAAATTCGCCGTACGCGAATAGCGCAAGCCCGACGGTAAAAGTACCGCCCGAATACATAGTTGCGGCGAAAAACCGCCTTTCCTTCAGCATTTCGGCGATTTCCCACGCGAGGGCGGAGAACGTCGAAAACGTCGCGCAAAACCCCACTTCAACAAACGGATACGCCGAGTCGGGAATCGCCCCCGAATTTTGCAGCGCAACAACTATTCCCGTCAAAAACGACGCCAGCATATTCGCCGAAAACGTCCCGAGCGGAAACCCGAATTTGCCGTTCAGGTGCGCCGTGAAAAATCCCCTGAAGAGCGCGCCGCCAGCCCCGCCGATTGCGACGCAAAAAATGTAGTACGCGGCACTCATTTTTTCTTCGGTTTCCCGTCTTCGGCGGATTGCAGCGGTTTGGCGGCGATTTTTTCGCGGCGGATTTCGGATTTTAACATATCGTCTTCAAGCGCATTGCCGCGCTCGGGGAAGAATTTTAATACCGCCGCCTCCGCAAGATACACCGCCCAGACACAGAGAATAAAATTCGCCGCGCCGTTGAGCGCGAATGCGCTATAGTTGCCGTCGCGCAAAAACGCCACCGAGTTTTTCGAAAACGTCGCAAAAATGCTGAATCCGCCGCAAAACCCGACCGACACGAATTTTTCGACCGCCGAAAGCGGACGCGCCCTGAACGCCACCGCCGCCGAAAACGTGAATGTCCCGAGCAGGTTGCAAATGCCTACCGCGATTATGTCGCTCGAGAGCGCGTGCTCGATTCCCGCGCGGCACAACGCCCCGAACGCCCCGCCGCAGGCGACCGCCAGCGACTGTATTTCGAGTGTCAAATTCGGCTTAAATATTTTCATATAAAACACTGTTCTTGACAACTTCCGCCCGAAAAAGTTTACTTGATAAATTCGCGGTATTAAGTGAATACGCCGCAACAAATCTCGAAAATTATGACACTGTTTTTTCTCGGAATAATCCTGTTAATTGCCGGTTATATGACCTACGGGCGTTTCATCGAAAAGATGATTGCCCCCGACGACCGCCCGACTCCCGCAATCACGAAGTTCGACGGCGTCGACTACATCTGCCTGCCGCACTGGAAGAATATGCTTATCCAGCTGCTTAATATCGCGGGGGTAGGGCCCGTTATCGGCGTGATTTTGGGGATTAAATTCGGGACGATTGTTTTCGTGGTAATCCCGATTGGCAACGTCATTGCGGGCGCGACGCACGACTTTCTCGCGGGAATGATGTCGGTGCGCAACGGCGGCGCGAATCTGCCCGCGCTCGTGAAAATGAACCTCGGGCGGCGTTTTTACGGGATATTTTCGGTCTTTATGTCGCTTTTGCTTCTGCTTGTCGTTGCGGTATTTGTAAACATTCCCTCGCAGATTATCGACTCGATGCAGCCCGACGCCCCCATTTTCTGGTACGCCGCCGTAGGAATTTTCCTCTACTACATTTGCTCGACGATTTTCCCCATCGACAAAATCATCGGGAAAATCTACCCGATTTTCGGCGGACTTCTGCTCTTGGGGACGCTCGCGATGTTCGTTGCAATCGTCGCCTACGCTATGCGCGAACCGTGGATTCTCACCGAAAGCGAGGGTTTCAAAGCCAAGATGTTCACCGAGGCGAACGGGCACCCCGTTATCCCGCTGCTTTTCGTAACAATCGCCTGCGGGATAATATCGGGCTTCCACGCTACGCAGTCGCCGATTATCGCGCGGACAATGCGCTCCGAGCGTCAGGGGCGGTCGTCCTTCTACGGAATGATGATTGTCGAGGGAGTAATCGCGATGATATGGGCGGCGGCGGGGCTTGCCATCTACAATCTTTTCCCCGAAAAAATGGATATGAACGCAAACTGGGTGCTGGCGGACATAACGAAATATTTTCTCGGCGAGTGGGTCGGTATGATAACGCTGTTTGGGGTTGTTGTGCTGGCGATTACCTCGGGCGACACTGCAATGCGTAGCCTGCGTATGAGCATTGCGGAAATCGCGAATTATCCGCAGAAAAAACTTTCCTCCCGCATAGTCCTGTGCATTCCGATTATCGTTATGGTTTCGATTTTGCTGGCGTGGTCGAACGTCGACAAGGCGTCTTTCGGGATTTTGTGGAACTACTTTGCGTGGGGCAATCAGGTGCTCGCGGCGGCGACGCTCGGGGCGTCGGCGGTTTGGCTTTACAGGCAGAACAAGGCGGGGGTTGTCGCGCTGCTGCCCGCGATGTTTATGATGTTCATCGTCATATCGTATATCCTCTGGACCTCCGAAAAGCACGGAGGGGCGATAGGCTTCGGGCTTGATTTGCACGTCTCCTACGCAATCGCGGGCATACTCACGATATTCCTTTCGACCGTAATCAGGCGGCTGGGCAAGGTGAAAAAAGACCAATAGCCGCGCGGAATTTTGCGGGTTGCGCCCGCAAATTTGCCGACATCGCGGGCGAGTCGCACGGAGAGAACACCGTGCACAAAAAACGGCGGAAATAAAAAAATATTCCCGCCGTTTTTTTGTCGTTTGATTTTTTCCTGCGCCCGATGTTTGAAGGACATTCGAAAACCGCGCCACCCCGAATTTTTGTCAAGGCTAATGCCGCCTTTTGCCGCGAAGCCGCTTGCGCAGCTTCAGCCTGTCTTCGACCGCAACAATGTAGCCCACGCATTCGGGGAAGCCGCATTTACAGGGGTGGTCCAAAAAGTGCTCGAATGAATATCCGTAGTTGTACAAAATTTCCTCGCCCTTTGCGATGTCGCGCGTGGCGTAGACGTAGATGTGCCCGTCTTCGCATACCGATTCGCTGTTCGTGCGGCAGGCGTGGTTTATGAAGCGCGCGTCGTTGTAGTCGAAGTTCCCGTCGATGTCCCACTGGTCGTCCAGTTCGAAAATGTAGACCGCCCCGTCGCCCGTCTTTTTCGCCAGCTCCTCGCGCTCCAGCCCGCGCCTGTTCGATTCCTCTTTCGAGATTTTTTCGCCGAGGTATTCTATTATGCGCTCGCCCTTTTTGATGTCGCGCGCGGCGAAAACCCCGTTGCCGTGAATCGGGGATTTCCGCACTTCGTAGATTTTTTCTTCGCTCATTTTTTTTCGGGGAAACTTCCGCCGCGCACGTCGGCTACGAAGTCGGAATACGCCTTTGTCATAATTTCGGACAAATCCGCGTATTTCTTTGCAAACGAGGGCGTGAATTGCGAAAGCCCGAGCAGGTCGTAGCACACCAAAACCTGTCCGTCGCACGCCGCGCCCGCGCCAATCCCGATTGTCGGAATGTTTACGGCGTTCGTGACCGCCTCCGCCGCGGCTTCGTCAACCATTTCGAGGACTATCGCGAAAGCGCCAGCCTTTTCGAGCGCAACGGCGTCGGCTACGAGCTGGTCGCGTTCCTGCGGCGTCTTGCCGAATTTTCTGTATCCGCCCAGCTTGAAAACCTGCTGCGGTTGAAGCCCTATGTGCCCCATTACCGCGATTCCCGCCGCCGTCAGTTTCGAAACCTTTTCGGCGATTTCCACGCCGCCCTCGATTTTCACCGCCTGCGCATTGCCGCGCTGGAAGAGGGTTCGGCAGTCTTCGAGCAGCCTTTCAAAACCGAAATGCGCGCAGCCGAAGGGCAGGTCGGCGACAACGAGCGCGTCGGTAGTTCCGCGGGCGACCGCCGCCGTGTGGTGCGCCATAATGTCGATTGTAACGGGGATTGTCGAGCCGCAGCCCAGCACGGTGTTCCCGAGCGAGTCGCCCACGAGGATTATTTCCGCGCCCGCCTTGTCGGCAATGCGCGCGAAAATTGCGTCGTACGCCGTAATCATTGTGAGCTTGGAATTTCCCTTGCTCTTGAGAATCGTTTTCGTCGTGATTTTCATTTTATTTCAGAAGCGAATTGAGGATACTGCCGCCGAGCTTTCTGATTGCCTCGCGCGAGTCGTCCGATTCCGCCTGCGCATTTCCGCCCAGCAGCGTTTTCATCAGGTTGTTTTCGGGCTTCGAGACCGTTCCGTAGATTTTGAAGGAAAGCGCGTCGTACGCGTCGGCGAATTTCTCCGATTTTTTCTTTCCGAAGCCCGCCGAGACGAACGCCGCGCGCGCGGGAGTATCGTAGAGGGCTACGTTTACGGGAATGTCGAGGCGGAAGTCCGCGAACTTTGCGTCGGGGTTGAAATAGATTTCGCCGCCCGAGGCGGAAAGCAGCATGTCGGGGGTTTTTATTTCGGCTGATACGATGTCGAAGTCGTACGTTTTCGAGCCCCTTGAGAGCCTGAAATCGACCGAGTCGTATTTCAAATCCGTGAAGAGCGATACGATTTCGCCGATTCCCGAAACCGCGTTGTTTTCGCGCTTGAGAATCGCTCCCGTTATTTTCAGCGCAGTGCCCGCGAGGTTTGCCGTCGCGCCCGCCGACGTGTTTTTGTCGATTAGCCGCAGGTGTCCGCCCGAGCTTTTCAGGACGGCTTCGCCCGTCAGATATTGGAAGAGGTGGGCGGCGTTGTTGCCCGCACCATATGCGGAAATTTCGGCGTCGAATACGCCCGATACCATCGGATTTTCGGCGTCGGCGAAGATTTTTGCGGACTCGAAATTTTTTATTTTCGCCGAGAGAGCCGAGATTTTATAGGGCGTCGCCGCGCCCGCGTCGAACGTAGCTTCGAGCTTTGCGGTCAGCGACGAGCCGAGCAAATCCGCCTTTTCGAGATTCAGCGAGAGCGCGGATTCGTCCGCCGTGAACACCGCTTTTGCGTCCGAGAACACCGTGCGCGCTCCGTACGAAATCGTCCCGACCTTGGCGGTTGCGTCGATTTTTTTGCCGACGTACCAGAACGCCTTCGTGTCTTTGGGGGCGAAGAAATCGGTCTTTTTCGCGGCGGAGTCGGAAACGGATTTGGGCGGCTGCGGGCGGACGATTTTTTTGCGTTCGGCGGTCGATTCGTCCGCAGCTTTGACGGCTTGGGCGTTGGGGTTGGAGAAAGCCTTGGAAAGCAGGAGCAGGTCTTCGACCACAACCGACTTTGCGTCGGCGTCGAGCTTCAGCGTCTCGGCGGTTTGCCCGATTTTCAGCGATGCCTCAGTGTGCCCGCGCGTGCTGTTGCCCGAAAGGTTCGCCACGATTTCCGAAATTTTGAAGTTTTTGTCGATTGGCACTTGTGCCGAAACTTCGATGTTGTCGAGCGTCCCCTGCGCCGAGTAGGTTTTCAGGTTGTCGATGCGCGCGTTTGCCGAAAGAACGTTGTTTTTCATTCCAGCGCGCGCCGTCAGATTCCCCGTCGAAACGTTCGCGAATTTTACCGCTGCGGGCTGTGCGAGCAGTGCGGGCAGGGCGGCCGTGAGGTTTGCGTCGGCGTCGGCGATTTTAAGTTCGGGCTTGAGCGCGCCGTCGAAGATTGCGGTTGCTACGGCGCATTCCGTGCCGCCAGATGCGATGGAGCATTTCGTAATTTTTACGCCAACTTTAGTGGCGTCGAATTTCGCCTCGGCTTCGAGCGTCGTTTTTACCGTAAGGTCGGCTACGAGCGTCTGGGCATTTTGTTTAAAATAAAGGCTTTCGATTTCCGCGTCCGCGTCGATTTTTGCGGTGTCGGCGTTTTTGAGCGAAATGTCGGCGTTGAGCGAAACCGACTTTGCGTCCGCGCCCGCCGCAAAGGGTTTTATCGGGGCGAACGGGAATTTCTGCGCGGTGATTGTCGCGATTTTCCCGCTTTCGGGCGACAGTTTTTTCGTTGCGGTATCGAAGGAAAGCGGTGCGGTTGTCGCGACTTTCGCCATTTGCTTCCCCGATTTGTCGAATGCAGCGAAGGCGAATTTTTCGAGTTTTGCCGTGCCGTTTTCGTAGACCGCCGAAAGGTCGGAGTCCACGCTTATGCGGTATTCTTCGAGGTTGGCGACGGAGTAGATTTTTGCGGCGAACGGGTCGATTGAGCCTTTTATTTTTGCGTTTGCCATAGCGCGCGTTTTGTCGCCTTGCGCCTTGATTTCGAGCGCGCATTGTCCGTTTTTCGAGTCGCCGACAGTCAGGAGTGCGTTGGCGTCGAATTTGGAGTCGAGCGCGGCGCGGGCGTCGATCGACAGGGTTGCCGCAATATTTTTGAGATAGTATTCGCCGTCTTTTTTAAGAAAGATTCGGGAGACCGAAATTGGGGCTACGGTTTTGAGCACGATTTTCCCGCCCGCAAATTCCGCCGCGAGTTTTCCGCCGATGTCCGAGCAGTCGAGCCCCTCGACAAAGTGGGTTGCGTAGCGCGCTGGAATGTTCGCGGTGATTTCGATTTTCCCCTCGGGGATTCCCGCGTCCGCCTCCAGAGCCGTTTTCACGGGCGAGGCGAGCTTTGCGAAAACTATGCTTTTGTCGCGTTCCGAAAAATACGCGTCGAGCTTTGAGATTCCCAGAATGTTGTTTTCGATGCTTGCGGAAAATTCTCCCGAAAGCTCGCATTCCCCGAGAAAGCCGAGCTGCTTGGAAATTTGCGACGGCTCGAAAAGCTGGTTTTTGACGACCCCGTTTACCTGCAGATTTTTGCCGAAGTCCGAGTATTTGACGGCGGCGAAGAGCGAGGACTTGAAGCTCGGAATGTCGCCAACGAAGGGCTTGAGGGCTGCGAGGTCGGCGTCGGAAACGTCGGCGCGGACGTTCCCGTTTGCGCCCGAAAAATCCTCAGAGAAGTCGCAGTCGAGCGCGAGCAGGCGCGAATTTTTGCGGGTTGCGACGAGCAGGATTTTGGGCGATTTGCCCGAGTTTTTTATCTCCGCCTGCACCGAAAAATTTTCGTCCCCGAGCTTTTCGGCGTGTACCGCGACATCGAGCGACGCGCTTCCCGAAACGGGTTTCAGATTCTTTTGTATTTCGAATTTTTTCGCCGAAAGAACGGCTTTGATAGTCGAGCCGTCCGCCGCGACGACCTGTGCGTCGGCGTCGAGCTGCCCGAGCGAGAATTCCCATTTTTTGAGCGTGTCGAGCGCGGAGGATTTTTTGGTTTCGCCCGCCGCGCCGTTGCTTGCTGTTTGCGGGGTTGGGGCGTCGGCTTTTGCGGTTTTTACGCTTTCTGCGGGCTGCGGCGTCTGCGCCGTCTCTTCCGACTTTTTCGCGAGGGCGACGCGCGCTCCCGAGATTTTCGCCGATTCGATTTCCGCCTTATTCGAGAACAGTGCCGAAAGCGAATATTTTATTTTTGCCGAATAGAGCGAAATTTTCGTGCCGTCGGGCAGCGGAAGTTTTAGCCCCGAAACGTCGAGTCCGCCGAGCCCGACGGACAGCGATTCAACCGACGAATTCGGGAATTCCCCAGCGAGCACTCCGTTTGCAATGCGTGTCTGAAGCCCCGACGAGCAGAGCAGTACCGTTGCGGCGCATACGGCAAGCAGCGCGGCGGCTGCAGCCGAAACCAAAAAAATTTTCAAAAGCTTTTTCATTGTATTATTTTATCGAAAATTTCGCGTTTTATGAAAACCGTGAGCAGCACATTGTTGCGCAGCCCGAAAAATTCGGTCGTATAACCTTTGCCCTGCAGGAGTTTTTCGACGGCGTCCGCCGTTTGCGGGGCGCAGACTATCACTTCGAAGTCTGTGAGGTTTTGCGGAATTTCCGCCCCCCAGAACCCCGCATTGCGGTAGTTGCGCAAGTCCCACGGCGCGGGCCACGGGGATTCGCCGCCCATGATGAACGCCACGGGAATGTCGCCCTTGTATTCGGAGAATTTTTCGGCGGAGGCTATGCGTTTTAGGAGGTTTTTGTAGTCGCCGACGGTGTGGGCGAAAATCATCGGATTGCGCGGATCCTGCGCGTATCTCAACGTCGCGTTTGCCGTCAGCAGGTACTGCCAGTAGCCGAGCCCCGCCAGTAGCGCGGCGGAGGCAATCCAGACGACCGCGCGGCGGCTTTCGAGCAGCCAGCCTATCGCGTATCCAGCGGCGGCGCAGACGAAGACCGTCGGCGAAAGCAGAAGCCACGGCGTCTTGTATGTCAGCGAGCTTAGCACCGCAATTTGCACCGCCGCATTGAGCGCGCAAAAGAGCGCGTATGCCGCGCGCCGTTTTTCGACCCCGTCGTCCTTTCTGAAAAACACGAACGCCGCGCGGAGCGTACCGACAACCGCGAGCAGGCAAATCGGCAGTTCCCCGAAGTTCACTCCGCCGCTTTTCGAAACTCCGAGCAGATTCAAATAATACCAAAACGGCTCGGAGAAGTCGCGGTTTGCGGATTTTTCGAAAAAGTGCCCGTACGACAAAAACGCGTCGGCGATTCCCGACGGATTCGCGCCGAACGACGAATAGAAGACGCACAAAACGGCGGCGAATCCCAAAGCAAACGAAAGCGCGTATCCGAAAATTTTCCGAACGCCGACTCCGAAAAGCTCGCGGCGCAATTTCCCGAACGGCAGGACGACCGCTGCCGCCGCGACGGCGATGGCAAAGAACGCGATGACCGACGTTTCCTTCGTCGCCTGCGCGAATCCCGCGCAAAGCCCGCATGTCGCAGCCCAGCCCCATGAGGGTTTTTTCAGAAATTCCCAAGCGCATTGTGCGGTGGCGAAAACCGCCGCCGCGAAAATTATTTCGTGCACGAAATATCCCGCGTATATGCACGAAAGCCCCGAGAGCGCGAACGCCGCGCACGCGCCCCACGCCGCCGCACGCCCGCTCGACGCCGCGCCGATAAGGTACAGCAGAAAGACGCAAAACAGCCACGGGGTCAGCAGTTTTCTGAGCAGCGGAATCGAGATTCCGTCGCGCTTAGACTGCACGGGGGTGTCGGTGTCGATATTCGCTTCGCTGGCCATATCGAAGCTTTTGAGCATTGGCATTGCGTAGCATAGATATGCGTAATAATAGAGTGTCGGGCCGTGCGGGCCGTTGGGGTTGTAGATGTACGAGCCCGAATCCAGAAGCTTTGCGAAGGTCGAAGCCTGTTCCGATTCGTCAGCATGCGGCACGCGCGTAGAGATGTTCGTTTCGCGCACGAAAAACGACGCTGCGAACGTCAACGCCAACAGGATTATGCAGACCGCCTTTTTCATTTGTCCCCGTACGCTTTCAGAAGAACCTCCGCGTACTCGCGCGGGGGCTTTACGGGCGCGCCCTCGGTGTTGACGAAAACGTGGACGGTTTCCGCCTCGGCGAGCAGCACGCCGTTTGCGTAGATTTTGTATTCGACTTTGATTTTGACGCTCGGACGCTCGACAATCGCGCTCTCGACAACTACGGTGTCGCCGAAGCGCGCGGGGCGTTTGTATTTCAGGTGCGCCTCGACGACGGGCAGGTGGTAGCCCTGTTCGTTCATCTGGCGGTAGTCCAGCCCGATGGACTCGATTAGCGCGAGCCTCGAGCACTCGCACCACGGCAGGTAGTTTGCGTGGTAGACCACCCCCATCGCGTCGGTTTCGGCGAATCTGACTTTGAGCGTTGCGCTGCCTTTAATCATCTTCGACTTCGTTTTGCAGGATTTGTTCGAGGGTCTGGCGGCGGCGCATAAGCTTCAGCGAGCCGTCGGACTTGAGCATAATCTCGGGCGCGGCGGGATAGGAATTGTAGTTTTGCGTGCACATCGAAGCGCAGTATGCACCCGCGCCGCCGATTGCGCAAAAGTCGCCTATCGACGCCTTGGCGAGCCTGCGGGGCAGGAGGCCTTCGGGGTCGCCCTGCGCGGGGGTGAGAATGTCGCCGCTCTCGCAGCAGTGTCCCGATACGATGTAGTCGGCCTCCGCGTTGTCGGGAGTCTTTTGCAGGACTTCAATCGGGTGCTGTGCGCCGTAAATCGAGGGGCGCAGAATGTCGGTCATGCCCGTGTCGAGCTTGAGGAATTTGTATCCGCCTTCGCCCGTGTCGCACATATCCTGAACGGTCGATAGCACCGCCGCGCAGTTCGCGACCAAAAAAGTGCCCGGTTCGATTTCGAAGTGCAGCTTTCTGCCCGTCTTTTCGGCGAATTGCGCCACGAGCTTTGCGACGGGCTCGCCGATTTTCTGGAGATCCGTGGATTTTTCGTATTCCATTCTGCCGACTTTGTAGCCGCCGCCCATATTGAGGATTTTCACGTCGGGGAAGAGCGCGACAGTCCCGAGGCTCATTTCCGCGACTTTCTGCCAGACGAGCGGGTCGGAGCCCGAGCCGATGTGCGTGTGGATTCTCACGATTTTCAGCCCGTGCTTTTCGGCGGTCTGCTTGATTTGCGGGATATATTCGTGCCAGATGCCGAAGCTCGAGGCGGGGCCGCCGACGTTCGTGCGGTTCGTGCCGCCCGAGCCGAGCCCGGGGTTGATTCTCACGCCGACTTCGCTGTTGGGATTCGCCTTCCCGAATTCGTCGAGCTGGCGGATTGAGCACGCGTTGTATTTGACGCCCAGCTTGTGGAGCTCGGCGAGGTTGTCGGGCAGCTGCTGGGAGGAAAGCGAGATGTGGTCGGCGGGGATTCCCGCGAGCATTGCGCGTTTGACTTCGTACGCGCTCGAGGCGTCGATGTGCAGCCCAAGCGAGTTGAAAAGCCGCAGGATCGCGCGGTTCGAGGACGCCTTCATCGCAAAGCGCACGGTGATGCCGAACGCGTTGGGGAACGCGAGCGCCTTTTTAGCCTGCGCGATAAGGGCGGCTTCGTCGTAAACGTAGCACGGCGTTGAGAACTTTTCGGCGATTTTTTCCGCCGCTTCGTATGTCAGAAAAGTCTTTTCCATTGTCGAAAATAAAGCGGCAGTATTACACTATCTTGCGGCTTTGTCAACCGCTTCGATTACCGCCGACTGCGTAAGGACGGCGGGCAGGACTATCGGCGGCTTGCCGCTTTCGGCGGGGTAGAGGAGGTTGAGCGGAACGCCCGCGCGCCCGAATTTCCCGAGCTCCCGCGCGATGTCCGCGTTTTTGTTCGTCCAGTCGCCCACGAGCATTTTTATTTTTTTGTCGGCGAAGAGCTTTTTGATTTTTTCGGACTCGAGGATTGTTTTGTTGTATTGGCAGGTCAGACACCACGACGCCGTGAAGTCCACATAGACCGTGTGCCCCTGCGCGCGCAGCCGCCCGAGCTTTTCCGCCGACCACGCGTTTTCGGCGGTCGCGATTTTGTCGGGCTCGGGGGAGAACGGGGTATCCGCCGCAATCCAGACCGCCGCCGCCGCCGCGCCTATGCAAACGATGTTTGCCGCCGCGCGGATTTTCCGCGAAAAGTGCGGGAGCGAATAAAGCCCGTATAGCCGAAGCCCGACTGCGAGCACCAACGCCGCCGCCATAATCCGCGCGGGCGACTGCGTCTGGTTGCAGTAGACCCACGCGAGCCATATCGCCGACGCGAAGAGCGGCAGGGCGAGAATCCGTTTTAATATTTCCGTCCACACGCCCGCTTTGGGGAGGAATTTTTTCGGGTCGGCGCACAGAGCCAGCAGGACGTACGGGGCAGACATTCCGAGCCCGAGAGCAGCGAAAATCGAAAGCGACGCCCACGCCGAAACTTCCGCCGCCAACGCCGCCCCAACGGCAGTTCCCATAAACGGGGCGGTGCATGGGCTCGCCACCAAAACCGCCAATACGCCCGACATCGCCGCCGAAACATATTTGTTTTTGCATCCAACCGCAAAGCCTCCAGCAAAGCCCGCGCCGATTTCGAATACGCCCGCAAAGCTCAAGCCCATTGCGAAAAACAGCAGCGCCATCGCCGCCGCGAAAATCGGGTTTTGCAGCTGGAATCCCCACCCAAGCTCCGCGCCCGCGCCGCGCAAAACCGCGAGCGCCCCGCCGAGCGCGAGGAACGATATTATTATCCCAGCCGAATAAGCCGCCGCCCCCGCGAGCCGTCCGCCAAGCCCCTGCGACTGCCGCGCGAACGACGCGATTTTAAGCCCGATTACGGGGAATACGCACGGCATCAAATTCAGAATCGCCCCGCCCAAAAACGCCGCGAAAAGCGCGTACCACAACGCCGAGCTTCGGGCGGCGGGGGCGGAGGGCAGGTCGAAATCGAACGTCTTTTTTATCGGTACGCAGACATCGGAGCACGCGAGCATTTCGACCGTCGCCCGAAGTTTTTCCTTTGCCGCCTTTTCCCCCGCCGCCGAAAGCTTTGCATAAACTTTGAAGTCGCCCGAATAGCCCTTCGATTTTATTCCGAAATATTCGAAGGTTTGCGGCTCGGGGAATTTTAACGAATCGAGCCTCCAGCCGTTGGGCGGGGTTATCGAAATACGCGTGGGGCTTCCGTTTTCGGAGGGTTCGGCGGAATAGATGTGCTCGCCGTCGGGTATTTTGAAGTCGAAGACGATTTCGGCGGATTTCTTCCCGTCGATTTCGAGCGCGGCGGATACGTCCGCAGCCCGCGCCGCGGAAACTGCGCAAAATATGAATAGCAAAAAAATACCCGATAGCGTCCGAATCATATTTTTATAGATTACGGCTCGGGTGGCTGTGTTCAATAAAATTTCGGCTTCGGGGCGTTGCGTATAGGCTTGATTTGTGGCGGGGTCTTTGAAATAATCGCGCGCATAATGAAAATTTTAGACTATAAAAACGCCGATTTTTGGAAATCCCTCGACGAAGCCTGCCACCCCGACGCTGCGGGCGAAAAAATCCCCGCGGCGGTCGCGTCCGTAATTTCGCGCGTCCGCGAAGACGGAGACGCCGCAATCGAGGAGTTGACCCTCAAATTCGACGGCGTGAAAATCCCCGCATCGCAGCTGCGCGTCGGGCGCGACGAAATAAAGGCGGCTCTCTCGAAAGTTTCCGCCGCAAACAAAAAGGCTATCCGCGAGGCAGTCGCGTGCGTCAGGGCGTACCACAAGCACACTTTCCCGAAAAACTGGCGGGCGAAAAATCCGCACGGGGCGACTATCGGCGAAAATTTCTATCCGATTGAACGCGTCGGGCTCTATATCCCTGGCGGACACGCGCCGCTGGTCTCGACCGTCGTTATGACCGCGACCCTTGCGAAGCTCGCCCGCTGCCCCGAAATCTGCGTATGCACGCCCCCCGCGCCCGACGGCTCGATAAATCCGCACATTCTCGCCGCGCTCTCGATTGTGGGCGTCGACGAAATCTACAAAATCGGCGGAGCGCAGGCAATCGCCGCAATGGGGGTAGGCACGCAAACGGTAAAGCCCGTAGACAAGCTCTTTGGCCCGGGCAACGCCTTTGTAATCGAGGCAAAACGCCAGCTTTACGGAAAGGTCGGCGTGGATCTTCTCCCCGGCCCGAGCGAAATTCTCATAATCGCCGACGCCTCCGCTAACCCCGAATTCGTCGCCGCCGACTTGCTTTCGCAGGCGGAACACGGCAGCGGCAGGGAAAAGATTTTCCTCGTTTCGACCTCCAAAAAGCTCGTCGAAAAAGTGCGCTCCCTCCTGCCCGCAAAGGCGGAGAAACTCACCCGCACGAAAATGCTGCTCGAGATTATCGAAAACGGCTGCATTGCCGCCGTTGTCCCGAATCTCGACGCCGCGTGCCAAATCGCGAATTTCGTCGCCCCCGAGCATATGGAGCTTATGACAGCCTCCCCCGAAAAGCTCGCCGCGAAAGTCAAGACCGCGGGCGCGATTCTGCTCGGCGACTACACCCCGACGGTTCTCGGCGACTTCACCGCGGGGCCCAGCCACACGCTCCCGACGGGGCGCACGGGCAGGTTCTCGGGCGGCTTGCAGCTCATCGACTTTATGCGCAGAAGCTCGTATGTAAAGTACGACAAAAAATCCGTCGTCAAGGCGGCGGGCGTCGTCGGAGCTTTCGCGGGAATGGAGGGGCTGGACGCGCACGGCTCGAGCCTCACGCAACGCATTTGGTAGTATGGAAATTTCCGACGGCGATTCGATTGCAAACCTGCTGCGCAAAAACAAGCGGCTTTCGCGCGAGCTGTCCCGAATGGAGGCGGTTTTCAACGCGATACGCTCGGCGGTTGTCGTCTGCGACGAATCGGGCGACGTTTTGTTCTCGAACTCGTTTGCCGACAATTTGTTCGGGCATATCCCCGAAAGCGCGTCGATTTTCAAGCTTATGCCGGGAATGGAGCAGGCGGTCGAGAGCGCGGCGGGCGGCTCGTATTCGCTCAAGGAGTTCGAAATAACCTATCCCGAGCGCAAGATGCTAAGCGCGCAGATTGTCCCGTTCGACTTCGGCGACGGTGGCAGGACTTTCGCGCTGATTCTAAACGACATCACGCGCGAAAAACTCTCGACCCAAGAGCGAATCGAAAGCGAGACGCTTTCGTCGCTGCTGAACCTCGCCTCGGGCGTCGCGCACGAAATCGGCAATCCGCTCAATTCCATAAATATCCACCTGCAGCTTGTAATGCGGCGTCTGAAAAAGCTTTCGGACTGCTGCGGCGACGGCGCGAAGCTCGTCGGCTCGATTGCCGAATCCGTAGAAATCTGTTCTTCGGAAGTCTCGCGGCTCGACTCGATTGTCGAAAACTTTTTGAAGGCTCTGCGCCCGATGCGCCCGAATATGTCCGACTGCGACCCGATAAAGCCGCTTGCGGAAATTCTCAAGACGCTTGACGCCGAAATCGAGAATCTGAAGATTTCGGTTTCGGTCAACGCCGAAGCCCTCCTGCCCACGGTTTACGCCGACGAAAACCTTTTGAAGCAGCTCTACTTCAATATCATTCACAACGCGATGGAGGCGATGGACGCTGGCGGCGAGATAAAAATCTGCGCCAAAGCCGACGACGAATTCGTGAAAATTTCCTTTGCCGACACGGGCTGCGGAATCGACGAAGACGGCATTTCAAAACTCTTCCAGCCGTATTATACGACAAAGCCCACGGGGCACGGGCTCGGAATGACGATAATTCAGGCGATTGTCCGCGCCCACGGCGGGAAAATCGACGTCGAGAGTACTCCCAATAAGGGCACGACGATAACCGTAAGCCTCCCCAGAACCTACAAGCGGGTCAGGTGTTTGAACCAGTAGGGCAGGGCGGCTAAGTTTTTTTTGGGTTTAATTTATTCTCTCGGGTTTCCTGTTTCCCCGAGCACTTTTGTCCCGAAATTTTGTCGGAAATCTTGCGGTTTTATAAAACAAAAAACTCCCGAAGAATGAACTGTACCCCAAAATTGGGACAATAAAAAAAGCACGGTTAGGCGATTTTTGATTTAGACAA
>DJPO01000066.1 GCA_002437405.1 Opitutia bacterium UBA6410
CCGAAACGCCGTATCAACGGTAATTTCACAGGCCCAAGCGGGGGTAGGAAAAATTGGCAACGCCAATTTTTCCGTAGGGGGGAAAGACCCCCTGTCTAAAATCTAAATGCAAAATTGCCCCGCAATTTTGCTGTCTATTTCACAGACTCAAGAACTGCTTCGGCTACGTATGCCAGCTGGGGTTCTTCTAGCTCGGGATATATCGGCAATGCTATCGTGTGCTTCGCGGCATACTCGCTGTTCGGGAAGTCGCCCTCCTTGTAGCCCAACGCCTTGAAACATTCCTGCATGTGCAACGATAACGGATAGTAAATTTCGCAACCGATTTCCTTTTCGCGCAAATGCGCCAAAACTTCGTCGCGGTTTTCTACGGAAATTATGTACTGGTTGTAAATCGAGCGGTTTTTCGGGTCGATGTGCGGAACTTTTATCGCCGAATTTCCCGCGAACGCTTTGTTGTAGAACGCGGCATTTGCGCGGCGCATTTCGCCCCATGCGTCCAGATGCGGCAGCTTCGCCAAAAGCCCAGCCGCCTGAATCGCGTCGAGCCTGAAATTCCCGCCGACGTGCTTGTGGAAATATTTGGGCGCCATGCCGTGGTTGCGGGTCTCGCGCAGTCTTTCCGCGAGCGCGTCGTCGTTGGTCAAAACCATACCGCCGTCGCCGAGCCCCCCGAGATTCTTGGAGGGGAAGAAGCTCAGGCACGCGCAGTTGCCAAAGTTGCCGACTTTCACGCCCTCGCGCGAAGCACCAATCGCCTGCGCGCCGTCTTCGATTACGAAGAGGGAATTTTCGTCGGCAATCTTGCGGATTTCCTCCATTTCGGCACACTGCCCGTAAAGGTGGACGGGGATAATCGCCTTGGTTTTTGCGGTTATCTTGGAGCGTACCGAATTGGGGTCGACGTTATATGTGTCGGGGTTGATGTCGGCAAAGACGGGCTTTGCACCCGCGCGCCAGACCGACCCGGCCGTCGCGAAAAACGTGTACGCGGGGACAACCACTTCGTCCGCAGCACCCTCGTCGAGCGGCGAGCGGTAGACGCCCAACGCCATCAGCGACGCCAAAAGCGCGTCAGTACCGCTCGAAACACCTATCGCGTGTTTGACGCCCGAATATGCGGCAACAGCATTTTCAAAATCGGAGACATAATGCCCGCCGATAAAGTATTGGCTTTCGAGAATGTCGCGTATCGATTTTTCGGTTTCGGCGCGAACCGTTGCGTACTGAGTTTTGAGGTCTAAGAGCGGTATTTTCATATTTGCGCAATCCATAAAATACATAAAGCGTAAAATGGCAAACCATATTTAAGCTTAAATTTTTATGAAATTACGAAAAAAAACCTTGAAAAATTTTTTTAAGAAACGTAAAAAAAACGAGTTCGCTCATTATATGCGCGTTGTCTAAAGATTTTTAAACATCATAAAATTATGGCAAAAACAAATGCAAAAAAACCCGCGCCGAAAAAGGCTTCGGCGGCTAAACCCGCAGTCAAAAAAGCTCCCGCGAAACCCGCGGCAAAGCCCGTAGCGAAAAAAGCTCCCGTAAAGGCGGCGGCGAAACCCGCAGTTAAAGCTCCCGCAAAGAAGCCCGCGGTAAAAGCACCCGCAAAGCCCGCAGTAGCAAAAAAACCCGCAGCGAAAGCCCCCGCGAAACCCGCGGCAAAGCCTGTTGCGGCGAAGAAAGCTCCCGTAAAAGCGGCTGCAAAGCCGGCTGTCAAAGCTCCCGCTAAGAAAGCAGCAGCTCCCGCAGCGAAAAAAGCGCCCGCAAAGCCCGCAGTAAAGAAGGAAGCTCCCAAGGCGTGTGCCTGCAACAAGAAAAATTGCGCAGAACCCGCAAACTGCTTTGAAAAGTTGATTGCGGAAATCTACGGCAAGCTCGCCGACGACGCCAATGTCGCCAACCTGCTCAAGGACTTCTTCTATACGGAACTGCTCGCAAAGGGCATCGACGAAAATGCGGCTTCGGATATGGCAAACCGCGTCGAAATCGAAATCAAGTCCTTCGAAGCGAACATCGAAATCGCCGAATAGTTTTTTCTTTCGAGCAAAACCGCAAAGCCGTCCGATACGCTCGGCTTTGCAAAACGAAAAACTCCGCAAAATTTTGCGGAGTTTTTTTGTGCCGTCGAAAAGTCGCGCCGAAATTTATTTGTCGGGGAAAAGCATCGTTCCGCCGAAAGGCGAATCCGAAGGCTTGTCCGACTTGCGGCGGACGGGCTCGAGCGTTTCGTCCAGCTCGTAGAGAATCGGGACGCCCGTGGGTATCTCGAATTTCGAGATTTGCGCGTCGTCCATTTTGTCGAGAAATTTCACAAGTCCGCGCAGACTGTTCCCGTGGGCGACGACAATCGCGTCGCGGCCGTGCAAAAGCGCGGGGGCGATTGAGTCGAACCAAAACGGCAGAACGCGCTCGATTGTATCTTTTAGCGACTCGCCTAGCGGCAGCGCGCGACAGTCCATTCGCGAGTATTTTTCCTCGAAGTGCGGATTGCGGGGGTCGTCGGGCGAAATCTTCGGCGGCGGAACGTCGTAGCTTCTGCGCCAAATTCTGATCTGTTCGTCGCCGTATTTTGCGGCGGTTTCCGCCTTGTTCAGTCCTTGCAGCGCGCCGTAGTGGCGTTCGTTGAGCCGCCAGCTTTTTTCGACGTCGACCCACATTCTGCCGCAGGCGTGCGCGGCGATATCCCATGTGCGCACCGCCCTCTGCAAGAGCGAAGTGAAGGCGATTTCGGGCTTGAGGTTTTCGCGCAGCAAAACGCGCCCCGCGCGTTCAGCTTCAAGCTCGCCCTTTTCGGACAAATCTACGTCCGTCCAGCCCGTAAATTTGTTTTCGAGATTCCAGAGGCTTTCGCCGTGTCTTAATAAAACCAGTTTCGCCATATTTTTTTATTTTATTGGACAATCGCGCGGCTGATTTGTTCAAGCCCCCGCGACAATCGCGACAAGCGAAAGCAAAAACGCCGCAATTAAAATCCACCTCTTGAAATGCGGGAACTTTTCGCGAACCGCGCGCTTTGTTATCGCGACAACCTCGCGCTTGGTAAGCTCGCTTCGCCACGAATCCCCGCGTTTCGGCGGATTTTCTCCGAAAGAATAATCGGCAATTTTTTTGAAAAATAAAAAGAGCGGCAGATTCAAAACGGCGGACAACAGCAAGCCCTGCGGCGTCCCGCTTCCGAAAAGCGCAACCGCCGAATACAACACGGGGGCGACAAACATAATCGCGAGCGCGATAATCCAAACCCGCAGGTACTGCCGCGCGCCCATTTCGGCATTCCGAAACGCTCTATATATAATATAGACCAAAAGCCAGTTGCCCGCGAGCACCCCGAACGCCAGAATCGACGACACGAAAAGCGAAATAAACACCTTCGAGACGCTCCTGAGCGCGTGCGCCGCAGCCGCAGCCTGCGATTCGAACTCGAAATGCGAGCCCTCCCAGAGTACCTCCGCCGCGCCACACAGCGCATTCCACCCCACGAACACGAGAGCCGAAACCGCCCCCGCGAACGCCAACAAAAAGGCGGTACGCCCCGCGGGCGACTTGGGAATCGAGCAAATTTCGGCAACCGACTGGAAAATTTTCATACCCGCGAGAAAACAAAAATATCCCGTCGGGCGCAAGCGAAATTTTGCTCGACAAAGTCAATATATTTCAAATAAAAATTCTTTGTGTCCATTGTATTTTTCGGGCAAAAGTGTTATTATGTTCGCGACACAAACAAACAACCAATTATTCAAATAGGAGGAACGAAAATGAACAGAAACCAGTTTTTGAAAACGGCAGCCCTCGCAAGCGCGGCGGGGCTTGTAATGCCGAAATTTTCTTTCGGCGCAGCGATGGGCTCGGACAAGATTAAAGTCGCAATCGTAGGCTGCGGCGGACGCGGCACGGGCGCGCTCCAAAATATGCTTGCCGCCGACAAGAACATCGAATTCGTCGCGGCGGGCGACATCTATATGGAGCAAATCCAAAAGTGCGGCGAAGTCGTCTCGAATTTCGCAAAACGCCTCGGACTCAAGCCCGAAGAAGTCTGGAAGGTTAAGCCCGACACCTCCTTTGTCGGACTCGACGCAATCGACAAGGTTCTCCAGACGGACGCCGACGTCGTCGCCCTCGTGACCCCGCCAGTCTTCCGCACCCTCCACATCGAAAAGGCGCTCAACGCGGGCAAGCACATCTTCGCCGAAAAGCCGATTTGCGTCGACCCCGTACAGCTCAGAAAAATTTACAACGAACTTATTCCGCTCGCCGACAAAAAGGGTCTGAGCGTACTCTGCGGCACGCAAATGCGCTACCAGTCCGCAATTCAGGAGGCAATCGCCCGCGTGCGCGACGGTCAAATCGGCGACATCACATCGGTCGTCTGCCTGCGCTACGAACCCGAATACCTCACGGGTTGGTACGACGTTCCGAAGAATCTCGTCCCCGAAGACGTCCGCTACCAGCTGCTCAGATGGCTCGCCTTCACCTGGACTTCGGGCGACCAGTATGTCGAACAGTATATCCACAACCTCGACCTCGCTCTCTGGGCGATTAACGAAATGCCCACGGAAGTAATCGGCTCGGGCGGCAGACAGACCGACATTCCCTTCCCCGAACTCGGCAACAGACAGTCCAACACCCACGCGCACTTCAGCTTCGCCAGCGGAATTTCGCTCACGGGCGCGTGCCGTCAGGAAAAGGGAACGTCGCCGTACAGCCCGCTCAAGGTTTACGGGACAAAGGGAACGCTCGATATGACTTTCGAAAGACAGACAATCACGGGCGAAAAGCCGTGGAAATCGGACGCCCCGAAGAAAGACGCAGTGGTTTGCGAGCACGAAGCCCTCTTCAAGGCGTTGCGTTCGGGCACACACTTCAACACGATGAAACAGTGCGCAGACTCCTGCTTTGTAGCAATCTGCGGCCGCGAAGCATCGTACGCGGGCAAGAGAATCAAGACGGCATGGTTCAAGGAAAAGTCGAAGCAAAGCCTTTTGCCCGAAAATCTTTCGTTGGACGGCAAGTTGCCCATCGCGCCCGTCCCGAACCCCACCAACTACAAACTGGTTTAATAAATATACCGAAAAAAGCGCGGGCGACCGCGCTTTTTTTATAGGTTTTAGAAAGGGCGCGTGAAATCAGGCTTGAT
>DJPO01000019.1:0-12947 GCA_002437405.1 Opitutia bacterium UBA6410
AATCCCCTCCCAATTGCCCCACGTTTTTCGGGTTTTAGCTACGTTCAGACAGCGGCTTTGGGCTTGGGACGCGATGGCGTGCGTACTTAAGTACGTACCCATTGCGGCACAAGACCGAAACGCTGTATCAACGGTGATTTCACGCGCCCAAAAAAACTTCCGCACTGGACTATAACTCTGAAACAATGGCGTCGGCTAGACCGTAGTCGATGGCTTGCTGCGCCGTCATAAAAAAGTCCCTGTCCGTGTCCGCCGCAATTTTTTCTAACGGCTGCCCAGACGCCTCCGAGAGGATTTTGTTCAGCTCCTCCCTCATGCGCTCAAGCTCCATCGCCTGAATGTGCATGTCAACGGCAGTTCCAGTCATTTCGCCCATAATCAGCGGCTGGTGAATCATCACCCTCGCACTCGGGAAAAGCAGACGCTTTCCTTTGGGCGCGGCACTTAGGAGAATCGAACCCATGCTCATCGCAATCCCAGTTACGACAACCTTTACGGGGGCTTTTATCAGCTTGATTGTGTCGTAAATCGACATACCCGCGCTGATTGAGCCGCCAGGGGTGCTCATGTAAATCGTGATTTCCTTTTCGTGGTCGAGCATGTCCAAATACAGAAGCTTTGTGACAGCCGCCGCCGCCGATTCGTCGGTGATTGCGTCCCAGATGAAAATCTTGCGTTCGTCCAAAAAACGTTTTGCTATCTCGTTGGGAACGGGAGTCTTTTGCTCTTTTTGTTTGTCGTTTTCTTCTTCGTTAACCATATTATTTTTCTTTTGAAATTTCGAAAATCGCATAGCCCGCGCGCAGGTTCGGCATCAGGGAGCACGGAGTCTCCCAGTCGGCGCGGAGGAAATGGCGGCGGTGTATTTTTATATCGTTTGCAACGCAGAAACGCTTAAACGAATTTACGGAAATTTGATTCGTGGGGCGGGAACTTTCCCACGGCTCGGGGTAGACTTCGTTCTGAACCCTGTTGCCCGTGGCGAGAATCGCGAGCCTGTTGCGCCAGTAGCCGTAGTTGATGAAGCCCACCGCAACGCGCCGCGCAACACGCAGGGATTCGAAGACAACCTGCTTGGCGTTCTCCAACTCGGGGAGTGTGCGGGAGCATACAATCCAGTCGAAGGAGTCGTTTTCGAAGGACGCGAGCAGCTCCATAATGTCGCCGTGGTAGGCGTTGACCCCGCGCTTTATGCAGCGGGAGATTTTCTCGAAATCCATATCGACCCCAACTGCATAGACATTCTTGAGGCGCATTAGCTCCGCGAGCAAAATGCCGCGCCCGCAGCCCAAGTCGAGCACACTGTCGCCCTCCGAGACCCATTCGCTAATCGCGTTTAGCTCGATTTTCTTCTTGAGGCTTGATTTGTTTTTGTCTTCGCCCATAGGTCTAAGCGTTGAGGAAAAATTCGACGAGTTTGTAAAGTTTCGGGGAGTGGATTAGGAAGGAGTCGTGCCCCAAATCGCTCTTGATTTCGGCATACGAGGCGGTTTTGTGAAGCCGCAGCAGCGCGCGTACAATCTCGCGGTTTTGCGCGGGAGGGAAGAGCCAGTCGGACGTGAAGCCCACGACCAGCACTTTGGCTTGGACGTTTTTGAACGCCCCCTCGAGCGTCCCGCCACCGTACGTGCGCAGGTCGAAGAGGTCGAGCGCGCGGGTGAAGTAAAGGTACGTGTTGGCGTCGAAGCGGTTGACGAACGACTGCCCCTGATGGTGCAGGTAGTTTTCGATTTCGAACGACGGTTTGAATATGCTCGAGTTCGCGAACTTCGCCTTGTGCTCGCGCCCGAATTTGCCGTCGAGCCCCTTGTCGGAAAGGTAGGTTATGTGCGCCATCATTCGGGCGATGCTCAGCCCGACACTCGGGGTGCGGTCGAGCGCATAGTTGCCGCCGTTCCAGACGGGATCCTGCATAATCGCCGAACGCCCGACTTCGTTGAAGGCAATCGCCTGCGCGTTGATTCGCGAGGTCGTCGCTAGTGCGCAAATGCGCTCGACCCTGTCGGGGTAGTCGATTGCCAGCTGCAAGACCTGCATTCCGCCCATCGAGCCGCCGATTGCCATCTTAAGCCGCCCGATTCCGAGGTAGTCTACCAGCCTCATCTGAACCGCCGCAATGTCGCGTATCGTGACCGCGGGGAAAGTCAGGTTGTAGCGTTGGCCTGTCTTGGGGTTTATCGACGACGGGCCGGTCGTCCCGCGGCAGCCGCCTATGCAGTTGGCGCAAATAATAAAATATTTGTTGGTGTCCAGCGGCTTGGCGGGGCCTATGATGTTGTTCCACCAGCCCGATTTTTTATCGTCGAGCGAATAGACGCCCGCGCAGTGGTGGTCGCCCGTTAGCGCGTGGCAGACGAGTATCGCGTTGGACTTGTCCGCATTGAGCCTGCCGTAGGTCTCGTAGCGGACGTTGAAAGATTCGAGCCTGCCGCCCAATTCGAAGTCGAGCGGCTCGTCGCAATGGAAGTCGGAGTACGCGACAAGCCCGACGTCGCCTTCGTAGTCTTCGGGTTTGAAAATAAAGTCGTCGCTGGAGTCGTTCATTTTTTTGCCTCCTCTTGCGGTTCTTCGGATTTTGCATCCGCCTTCTCGGATTCACCCTTAGCCTTGGCTGTTGCGGGGGATTCTTTTGCGGCGGAGGTTGCGACCGCCTTCGCGGGGGTCGGAGCTTTTGTCAAAACGGGCGCGGATTGCGCCGCCTTTACGACATCGCCCGACATTCGCTCCGTGATTAGCTCGAGCTTCACGGTTTCCGCGCCCCTGCGGACTTTGAAAACCGCCGTCTCCTTTGGGCGGATAAAAAACGTGTGCTGCCTAAGCTGGGTGTTGTTGGACACTTTCGCGGAATTGATTTCGACGATTTCGTCGCCCGCCTTGAACCCCGCCTTTTTCGCGGGCGCGTTTTCGGCGACGAAGTCGACTACGACTTTCGAGCCCTCCGCGGGGTCGGGAACGTCCTTTGCGAGCATTCCGAACCAGCTGTAAATCGGCTCTCCGCAAATCATTATGTCGTCGCGGATTTTTGCGGCGGCGCGGGCGGGGAGAATGAACGAGCCGCCGACTTCGGGGATTGACGCGACAATCATTCCCGCGAATTTGCCGTCGAGCGAAAAGACCGCTCCTCCCGTGCTGCCGCGCGGGGCGGGGATATTCGTGCGCACATAGACCGTCGGCAGGAAGCGTCCGCCGAACTCTATGTTTTGCCCAGCCGCAAGCCCCATTCTCGGCGCGGCGGGCAGCCCCATTTCGTGCGAAATTGCAACGAGCAGCGTCGCGGGCTCGACGGGCTCGGCGTTTTTGTCGATTACCACAACCGGCAAATCCGCCGACTTGAAGTTCCCCGAAATTTTGATAATCGAAACCGTCGTGAGCGGGTCGAACCCGACGTTTTCGGCGTCCAGCAGCTTGCCGTCGTACTCGACCCACAGCTTCTGCGCGCCGCGCGTTACAAATGCGCTCGTCATAATCGCGCCCGTTTTGCTCGCAATGAATCCAGAGCCGACGTCGAGGATTTTCGCGCGGGCTTCGTGCCCAGCCGCGTCCTTTGAAATTATCTGCTTTTGCGCGTAGACTTTTACGACGCTTTTTTTGTTCTCCGCAAAGAGCGAGTGCAGCTGCCGCTGGAGCAGGGCGGGCGCGTCGGACGGCGCGGGCGTCTTGGCGGGCGGCGGAGTCTGGGCGCACAGGGCGGCGGACGCGGCAACGAGTGTCGCGACGGCTGCGGCGGTTTTTGCGGTTTCGGAGATTCGCATAAAAGTCGGTAAATAATGGATTCGCCCGCGCGGTTTTTCAAGCGTATTTAAAAGGCGCGCCTAAACGTTGTGTCCGTTTTCCCTTTCGAGGCTGAGTTTGCAGAAGTGCTCCTGACACGAGAAAAGCTCTTCGCCCGCGGGGACTTCGCGCTTGTAGTACGCGCCGTTGGAGTGCAGGAAGGTGGCGAATTTGTTGTCCTTTAGCATCGAGCCGAGAATTTCGCCGCCGATGCGCGCTTTGATGTCGGGGTCTTCGATGGGGTATATGCACTCGATTCTCTTGAACATATTGCGCGTCATGATGTCGCCGCTGCCGACGAAAATTTCGGGGTCGCCGTCGTTTTCGAAGTAGTATATGCGGCTGTGTTCGAGGTATACGCCGACGATGCTGCGCACGGTTATGTTTTCGCTCAGCCCCTTGACCTGCGGGACGAGCCCGCAAATGCCGCGCACGATGAGGTCGATTTTAACGCCAGCCTGCGAGGCTTTGTAGAGCGCGTCTATCGAAGACTGCTCGATTACCGAATTTACTTTGATGACAATCCGCGCGGGTTTGCCCTTTTTTGCGAATTCGGCTTCGCGCCCGACTTTTTTCAGAAATTCGGAATGGAAGCAGAACGGCGCGACCCACAGCTTTTTGAACTGCGGATTCAGTACCTTGCCCGTCAGCGTGTTGAAGAGGTCGGCGACTTCCGCGGCGATTTCGGCGTTCGCGGTAAATAGCGAAATGTCGGTGTAGCATTTTGCCGTTTTGGAGTTGTAGTTGCCCGTACCCAAATGCGCGTAGCGGCGGAGCTTGCCGTCCTCCTCCCTGCGGACGACAAGGCACGTTTTGCAGTGCGTCTTGTAGCCGACTATTCCGTAGAGTACGTGGACTCCGCATTCCTCGAGCTCGCGCGCCCACTGGATATTGTTTTCCTCGTCGAAGCGCGCCTTCAGCTCGATGAGAACCGTCACCTGCTTGCCGTTTGCGGCGGCGGACTTCAGCGACTGCACGACGGGCGAGCCGCGACCAGTGCGGTAGAGCGTCATTTTTATCGCGAGGACGTTGGGGTCGTTCGCGGCGGCCGTCACGAAGTCTTCGACGGGCGCGAAGCTGTCGTAGGGGTGGTGGAGGATTCTGTCGCGCTCGCGGATTACCGCGAAAATGTCCGCACCGTTTTTGAAGCACGCGGGAGTGTAGGGCTTGAACGGCGGGAACTTCAGGTCGGGACGCTCGACCATATCGTACGCCGACGCGAGCCTTGCGAGATTCAGCGGGCTGCCGTCGATTTTGTAGACGAAGTTTTCGTCGAGGTCTATCGCCTCCACGAGAGTCCGCAACGCGGAGTCGCTCACGCAGCTTTCGATTTCGAGGCGCACCGCCGCGCCCTTGCGGCGGTTGTGGAGCTCGTTTTCTATGGTCTGGAGCAGGTTTTCGGTTTCCTCTTCGTCGAAATAGAGGTCGGAGTTGCGGGTGATTCTGAAAATCGCCCCGCCCCTGACTTTGTAGCCGGGGAAAAGCTGCTCGGCAAAATATTTTATCGTGTCGCTGAGGTACGCGAAATTCGCGCCGTCCGCGCTGTCGCCGATTTTTATGAAGCGCGGGAGAATCGGCGGAATCGGGATAATCGCGATGTCGCTCGGGGCGCGGCGCACGTTGGGGTTTGCGATTTGCAGCAAAACGTACAGCCCCTTGTTGCGCAGGTGCGGGAAGGGGTGCGCGGGGTCGACCGCAAGCGGCGTGAGGGCGGGGTAGATGTTGTCCTCGAAGAACTTTTTGAGCCACGCCTTTTCCGCCGCCGAGCATTCCTTGGGCGTTTTGAAGAAGATTTTTTCCTTCCGCAGGGCGGGCAGGATTTCGTCCGCCCAGACCCGATATTCGTCCGCCGTCATAGCCGACGTGATTTCGGCGATTCTCCGCAACTGCTCGCGCGGGCCCAGCCCGTCGAACCCGACTTCGGGGACGCCCGACTCGAGCTGCTGCTCGAGCCCCGCGACGCGGATTTCGAAGAATTCGTCGAGGTTGTTGCTGACAATCGAGAGGAAGCGCAGCCGCTCGAGCAGCGGGAAGGACGGTTCGGAGCACAGATTGAGGACGCGTCTGTTGAACGCCAGCCAGCTAAGCTCGCGGTTGAAGTATTTGTTGTTGCCTTGGTGCTCGGAGTTTTTCATTCGGCTTGTAAATTTTTCTCTTTTGTCTTTCGACTTGGCTCGCGCCGTTGCCGATTAAAAGTACAAAATATTGACACAGCCCGCGCCGCCGCCGTTCAAAAAAATTGCGGGGCGCGGGGCGCGTCGGTGTTAGATTTTCGAGAGGGCTTGGTCGAAATCGGCGATGATGTCGTCGATGTGCTCGAGCCCGACGGATACGCGGATAAGCTCGGGCAGGATACCCGTCGCGCGCTGTTCCTCGTCTGAGAGCTGCCTGTGGGTTGTGCTCGCGGGGTGCAGTACGCCCGTGCGCGCGTCCGCGACGTGTATTACAAGCGCGGCGAGCTCGAGCGAGTTGAGCAGCTTTTCCGCCGCCTTTCTTCCGCCCTTCGGGCCGAACGTCATCACGCCGCCGCAAGCCTTGAGGTACTTTTTCGCCAAAGCCGCGCTCGACGAATTCGGCAACCCGGGATATTCGACCCAGTCGACCTTGGGGTGCGAGGCGAGAAATTCCGCGAGCTTCTGCCCGTTTTCACTGTGCTTTACCATTCGCAGGGGCAGGGTTTCGAGATTCATATTCGTAAGCCACGCATTCATCGGCGAAATCATCATTCCGAAGTCGCGCATAACGTGCGTGCGCGCCTTTGTGATGAACGCGAGATTCCCGAATGTCTTGGTGTAGACGAGTCCGTGGTAGCTTTCGTCGGGGGTCGTGAGACCGGGGAATTTACCCGACGCCTCATAGTCGAAGTCGCCCTTGTCGACTACGATTCCGCCGAGACTGCATGCGTGCCCGTCGGCGTATTTCGAGAGACTGTGGGTGACGATGTTCGCGCCGAAGTCGAACGGGCGGCAGAGATAGGGGGTCGGGAAGGTGTTGTCGACCGCAAAGGGGATTCCCGCGCGGCGGGCGACTCTCGCGAATTTTTCGAAGTCGAGAACTTTGACGCTGGGGTTGGAGAGGCTTTCTCCGAAAATCAGCTTGGTGTTGGGGCGCACCGCCGCGAAGATTTCGTCTTCGGAGGCGTCCTGATTCACGAACGTGGTTTCGACCCCGAACTTTTTGAACGAGTGCGCCAGCAGGTTGGAAGTCCCGCCGTAGAGCGTGCCCGCGCTTACGATGTGGTCGCCCGCTTCGCAGAGGTTCATTACGAGAATGGAAGTCGCGCTCTGGCCGCTCGAGCAGGCGATTGCGCCGACGCCGCCCTCGAGCGCCGCCATTTTCTTTTCGAGAACTTCGGCGGTGGGGTTGGAAAGGCGCGTGTAGAAGTGCCCCGCGATTTCGAGGTCGAAGAGTTTTGCGAGTTCCTCGGCGGTGTCGTATTTGTAAGTCGTGCTTTGCGCGATTGGCGCGACGCGCGGCTCGCCGTTTTTGGGCTGCCAACCCGCCTGCACGGCGAGCGTTTCGATGTGGTATTTTTTCTCCATAATATCAAAAATTTAGTATTCGTATGCGTAGTGTTCGGTGAGGTCGGCGATTACCTTTTGGAAGTCGGGCGGAAGCGGCGCGCGGACGTCGATTTCGACGCCTTCGCGCACGGGGTGCGGCAGGCGCAGGTGCTCGGCGTGGAGCATTACGCGCGGGGGAGGCTCGATTTCCTTGAACTTGTTTTTCTGGAATTTGTAGGAATAGTCCCCGAGAATCGGGAAGCCGAGGTCGGTCATATGCACCCTGATTTGGTGGGTTCGCCCAGTGTGGATTTTGCACCTTACAAGTGCCGCTTTTGCGCCGAATTTCTGCTCGACAAACCACTCAGTGTAGGCGTCGCGTCCGAGGGAGTCGTCGCAGACACACATTTTCGTGCGGAAGGACGGGTGGCGGCCGATGTTCTTTTTTATGCAGCCGCTGCGCACCGACGGAACGCCCGAAATCAGCGCGAGGTACTCCTTTTCAAGCTCCCTTTCCGAGAACATATTCACGAGCGCGTAGTACGCCGCGTCGGTCTTCGCCAAAATCATCGCGCCCGACGTTTCCTTGTCGAGCCTGTGGACTATCCCGGGGCGCATCGCGCCGCCCGCGAGGCTTAACTTGCAGTGGGCGGTCATCGCGTGTACGAGCGTGTCGTTGCCCGTTCCGCTCCCGGGGTGGACTGTCATTCCCGCGGGCTTGTTTACCACAACCACGTCGTCGTCTTCGTAGAGGATTTCAACTGGGATTTCGACGGGCTCGACGCTCGACGGCGGCGGCTCGGGAAGCTCGACTTCCAGTACGTCGCCCGCCGATAGCGGCTGCTTTTTTACAATCGGCTGGCCGCCCATTTTGACTTTCCCCGCCGCGAAACTCTCGAGCAGCTTGGAGCGCGAAACCTTGTCGGACAAAAACGCCGCCAGCGCCTTGTCCGCGCGCATCGTCTCCGCGCCTTCGGGGTGGGTGTATTCGATTCTCTCGGGCATTTTATACGAGATATTGGGGGTTGAGCTTTTCGATTCCCTCGCCGACGAACAGCCCGTCTTTGCGGATTACCTTGCCGTCGAAGGCGATTTCCCCGCCGCCCCATTCTGGCGTCTGGATACACACCATATCCCAGTGGATTCTGGAGCGGTTGCCGTTGTCGGCGTTTTCGTAGGAATTGCCAGGGGTGAAGTGGAAAGAGCCCGCGATTTTCTCGTCGAAGAGAATATCGCGCATAGCGCGCTTGATGTACGGGTTGCAGCCCATGGCGAACTCGCCGACGTACGACGCGCCTTCGTCGCTCGATAGGATTTTTTTCAGAGCGGCGGTTTTCGCGCCCGCCTGTGCGTCGACGATTTTCCCCTTTTCGAAAGTCAGCTTTATCGAATCGAAGGAGATGCCGTTGTAGACGGTCGGGGCGTTGTAGGTCACATAGCCCTCTACGGAATCGCGCACGGGGGCGGTGTAGATTTCGCCGTCGGGAATGTTGTACTCGCCGCAGCAGGGGATTGCGGGCATGCCCTTTATCGAGAAATTCAGGTCGGTGTCGGGACCCGTTATGCGCACTTTGTCGGTGGACTCCATTAGGCTGCGAACCGCCTGCATTCCCTCGTTCATTTTGTCGTAGTCCATCGTGCAGACGTCGAAATAAAAGTCCTCGAACGCCTCGGTGCTCATCTGCGCCTGCTGCGCCATTGCGGGGGTCGGCCAGCGCAACACTACCCACTTTGTCTTGTTGACGCGCCAGTCTACGGCGGGCTTCATCGCGGCGGCGATTTTCGCCATATTCTGCGGCGGGACGTCGGAGTTTTCGAAGATGTTGTTCGCCCCGCGGATTGCGATGTACGCATTCATCTTTTTGATTTTTTCGAGCGAGCAGGTGGCCTCGACCGCGAGCCTTTCGTCGGACGCCGCGAGCGCGAGCGCGCGGTTTACGCGCGGGTCGGAGATTTCGACGTGCGCGAACGCCCCGCGCGCGCCGATTTCGGCGACGATTGCCTCGAGCATTTCGGAGGGTGTTTGCGTCGCGGCGAGCAAGACGTGTTCGCCCGCGGCGATTTTCGTGGAGTGCCCGCAGAGGGTCTGGGCGAGTTTTTTGTATCTTAAATCCATATTTATATTACTTATCGCCGATTTCGGGGAAAATTGGAATGTTTTTTTGTCAGATTCCGCGCATTTTCGGCTTCGGCGGAGTGGGAAGTAAAAATGTTTCGGGGGAGAGCCTGTCGTCGAAATTTGCGGCGTCGAACCTCAGAATGTCCTTGTCGCGCGATTTGTCGTCGCGCAGCTGGATTTCGCGCATAATCCAGCGCGAGCCTATCTTTTTTACCGACGCGAGGTTGAGCGTCTTGACGCTCCCGCCGTCCGCCGCGAGCGTCTGCACCTGCACGGGCGAGGAAAATTCGCGCGAGAGCGCAAGCCGCACCGCCGCCGAGTCCGAGCCCGCGGGCGTCAGCAGAAAGTAGTGGACTGCCTGCCCGATTCGCCCCGCGCCGTCGTATCTGCTGCGCCAGAATTTGTAGGGCATCATTATGTCGAACGGCGAATATATTATTCCGTCGGCAAACGGCTTGTTCCATTCTCCGCGCGGCAGGGGCGAAAATTTGCCGTCGGCGAATTTAAAAACCTGCGGGTTGTTCGGGGCGTTCACGAGTATGTAGTCGGCAATGCACTCGCGCGGCGCGCCAGAGTTTGCGGCGTCGGGTTTGCCGAAAATCCGTATGCGCGTCTTGTCGAACCCGTCGGGCGTCTTCGTCCCGAATATTTCGCCCCTAAGGCGCGTCTCCTCCCCTTTGCGCGGGCGGTGGGAGAGCGAAAAATTCATACAATAGTCTCCCGCAATCGCGGCGCGGGAGAATTCCGACCACATCTGCGCGGCTTCGTCGGAGGTTAGCTTACGCACGCTGTCGGTGCTCGCGCCGCCGCGCGGGGCTGCGCAAAGCCCGCCTGCGCCGCCCGAAGCGGGGATAAACGCCGCCGCAACAACCGCCGAGAAAGCCACGGCAAGGGTCGTAGCAAAAGTCGCCGCCGTTTTGCGGGCGCGGTAGAACACAAAACCCCGCGGTTTTTGCGTCGCGGGGTTTTCGGACAAAGCGGACGCTTCGGAAAAGTCGCCCGCATTTGGTTTCAAAATTTTCTGCATAAAAACTATTTTGCCGAAGCGGGCGCGGCGGGCGTCTGGGGCTTGGCTTCCTTCGAGACTGCGTCGAGGGGGCTTGCCTTTTTGGCGTCCTTCTGGTCGGGCGCGACCGCGACGATGGAGGGAACTTTCTGGACTTCGTGCTTGCCCGAGGAGGTGTAGACGTAGCCGAGATACAGACCCGCCGAGATTACGAAGAAGAGAACGCAAAGTTTTACGGTTGCCTTGGTGAGTACGTTTGTCGTTTCGCCGCCGAATACGCCTTCTGCCGCGCCGCCGCCGAGGCTCGCGCCCATTCCCGAATTTGCGTTGGGGCGCTGCATGAGAATCACCAATACCAAAAGCAGGCATACGATGATGAGTACGAGTGTAAACAATCCGATAAGAATGGAGCTCATTTATAAAATCCTCTTATATTTTAATCCGAATAAAAAGAACAGTCTGATTAAAAATTTGCGATTATCAATATTTTTTTGCACTTTTGCGCCCGAGAATCAGCTCGAGGTCGATTACCCCCAAAAATCTTCCGAATTTGTAGCCGACTTCCCTAAAATCCGAGACCTTTTTGAACCCGAATTTTTCGTGCAGGCGCAGGCTCGCGGAGTTCTCCGCCGTGATGCAGGCGATTAGCGCGTGGGCGTCGGGGATTTTTTCGCATTCTTCGACGAGCCGCCCGAGCAACCTGCCGCCCAAGCCCCTGCCGCAAAATTGCGGGTCGAGGTATACGGTGGTTTCGAGCGTGCGGCGGTAGGCTTCGCGCTCCTTCCAGCGGTGGGCGTAGGCGTATCCCGCGACGACCCCGTTTTCGACCCCGACGATGTACGGGAATTCGGCGGAAATTTCGGCGATTCTGCCGCGCATTTGTTCGGCGGAGAGGGCGGAAGTTTCGAACGTGGCTGTCGAATTTTCTATATAGTAATTATAGATTTTTGCGACGGCTTCGGCGTGTTCGGCTGTTGCTTGGATTATTTCCATTGGGGCGTTATTTTGATGTTCGGATTTTCCCAAACTGCGCATAAAAAATCGACAAAAAAACGGCGCAAAAGTTTTTTCCTTTCGCGCCGTTTTTCGGGTTCGCCGAATTACTTGCGTCTGCGGTACGCGGCGAACGCGAGGGCTACCGCGCCGAGAATCGCCGCGACAGTCGCGGGCTCGGGAACTGTGCCCGTGAGCTTGACGCCAAGCGTGTTGTTCAGCACGAAGAATTCATACGCGAGCGAGTCGCCGATTTTCTTGCCGTTGTAGATAAATGTCGCGTCGTACTTATCCGTGTAGCCGAAGTCGCCCGAGGAGGAGGAGATTAGCTGGAATTCGTCGCCGTTGAAAACTTTGTCGGCTTCGAACGCGGAGAGGTCGAGCTCGAATATGAATTTTTCGGCTTCGCCCTGCAAAATGCCAGATTCGGAGACGATGTTTGCCGCCGACAAGTTGGCGTCGTTGAGTTCGAGGGCGATTTTGCCGCCGTTCCAGTTGATGCCCGTAGTCGAGAGCTTGCCCTTGCCGCCGTTTATGGATTCCGCAACCGCGAGCTTGCCGCCGTCGAGCTGGATTTTTGCGAGCTGTGTGCTCCCGCTATCCGTTCTCGTGGAAATCGCGAGCGTGCCGTTTTTGATTGTCGTGCCGACTTGGGATTTGTCGTCGCGCGTCCAAACGGATTCGTTGCTTGTTCCCGTAAGAATGAGGGTTTGCTTTGCCGAGCCGTCCATTACGATACTGATGGTGTTGTTTTTCTTGCTACCCCAGTCGTCGCAAATTATGCCCTTGAACTTGGCGTCGGAGGAATTCGAGAAGACGATTTTTGTCGAGCCGCTATTGCCCGTATCGGACAATTCGTTTCTTATGCGACCCTGACCGTCAAGGCCGTTCATGCGCACGACGGCGTTTACACTTGTCGAATTGTTGATGAGAAATTCCTGATTGAAATCCCAAGTATGGGTGGGAAACGATGCGGCATTGAGCGTCACTCTGCCGAAATCCGCCGCGAGGAAATTGTCCGTTGCGGAGTTGTAGTAGTACGAATCCGACGGAGTTTTATAGGTGAGTATGAATTTCGCGGCTGTGGAGGAGTCTGCAGGGTTGAGCGTCAACGAACCCATTTTTAGCTGCGTTTGGACGTTTAAAAATAAAGTACCCGCGTTGTTGACGATATTCCCGAAAGTGTGCGATACCGCGCCGTTGCCTTTATCGAAATTCAGCGAGAAACCCTTGTTGAAAATAAAGGTTGCGTCCGTCGGGAATTCTTCGCTGAAAGATTTTACTGCGACGCCGTTTGCGCCTTGGTCGGCGGCGATTACGAACGTGTGCCCGCCCAGCCACTGGTTCGAACCTGACTTTGCGCCTTCGGGGGCGGAGCTCCAAGCGGTCGGGTCGTCTACCGACCAATAGTCCGCCGATGCTACGAATGTGTATTCTTCGGCGGCGGCGAACTGAAAGAGCGCGGCGACGCCGAGGGTAGATAGTGCAGTTTTAATATAGTTCATAAATATCTTTAATTTTTTAACTTGTACGGTACCCCCCCCCCCCCCCCCTT
>DJPO01000019.1:12984-14672 GCA_002437405.1 Opitutia bacterium UBA6410
ATTGTCAAGGCAAAAATCAAAAAAATACGGCGGTCGAAACTGCCGTATTTATCGGGGGTTTTTATGGTTATGCGTTTGGGAAACGAAAAAATTTTGCGGCTTACGCGCGGAAAGCTGCGGTTATCGCCCGCACTTTTTCAGCACCAATTCGAAGTTCTTCGGAAGGGGGGCGGTGATTTCGTTTTTGCCGAGCTCGGGCTGTCCGAATTTCGCTCCGTCGAATTCGATTTTCTCCAAGTGCAAGAACAGGTGCGGGTAAATCGGACGCTCGAATTCGTCCGACCTCTTCAGCTTGTAGTCGCCCTTGAATTGCGACGTGAAAATCTGCCCCCCGCGCGAGTACACTGTCTCGCCGATTATCTTCAGCCCCTTTTCGGCGGCGTGCAGGCGGATTTGATGCGGGCGCACGCAGGCGGATTTCGCCCGCCAGATTTGGAAGTCGCGCAATGTTTCGACAAGCTCGAACTGTGTGCGGCTCTTGCGCCCGTATCGGTGCGAGACTGCCCAGACGGGGCGGTTCTCGTTCTTGACCATCGGCAAATCGACTTCGAATTTTTCGGGCAAATCGGGCGACTTGCGCGTCAGCATAATGTATGTAAATTCCACGAATGCCGACCCCGCCGCGTTCCGCAGTACCGTCGCGACCGCCTTGTCGCATGCGAGCACGCATACTCCCGAAATCTCGAAGTCGCATTGCAGCGCGCTGAACGGCGACGAAATCCCGAGCCGCGCAAATTCTGGCTTTTCTCCCTGTTTGCGAACCGCCGCGACGACCGACGCGCATTGCGGGGCAATGTATCCGTTTTTGTCGGGCACGGGGATTTCGGGCGAGCCTGCGTACGGCTCGAAAAGCACGTCTGCGGGCTTGTCGATTGCGGCGAACAGTCCCTTTCTCGCGGCGAGTACGTCAAGGCGCACGGGACGCTCGAAAAGCGTGTTCGGCGGGAATCCGATTTTCCGCGGGAGGTTTTTTTCTTCCGTGTCCGCGAGTTCGGCGGGTGTTGTCGGTTTTTGGATTTCGTCCATTGCGGTTATGGTGCGGGGAAAATTATGCTTCGTCGGGGAATTTGGCGTTGAGCACGTCTTCCGTCTGTTTGCGGCGGAATTCGTCGAGCTTTTGCGCGTAGGATTCGTCCGAAAGGGCGAGCATTTGGACGGCCGCGACGGCAGCGTTGACTGCTCCAGCCTTGCCGATTGCAACTGTCAGAACGGGTACGCCGCGCGGCATTTGGACTGTCGAGAGCAGGGAGTCCATTCCGTCCGTAGCCCAGCCTTTCATCGGCACGCCGATAATCGGCAAAGGCGACTGCGCCGCGAGTGCGCCCGCCAAGTGAGCCGCTCCGCCTGCGGCGGCGATGATGACTTTCACGCCGCGATTTTTTGCGGTGGAGGCGATTTCCGCAGCCTTAGCGGGAGTGCGGTGTGCGCTTGCGATATTCCGTTCGTAGGGAACGGAGAATTTATCCAAAGTTGCGGCGCAGTGTTGCATAGTGTCCCAGTCGCTGGCGCTACCCAAGACAATACTGACGATTGGTTTTTTATTTTCCATGGCTACATATTGAGAGCGGGGTAAAAAAACTCAAGGTTAGAATACATCGAGAATAGTCAGCAAAATTGCGGGGCAATTTTGCGCGGTGTTTTTAAAAAAGGGGGGCTTGCCCCCTTCGGCGGGATTGGCTACGCCACTC
>DJPO01000101.1:0-8121 GCA_002437405.1 Opitutia bacterium UBA6410
CAGGCGTTCGTAAAAATGCGCAGGCTCTTCGGGAATGTTATTTTGATTTATTGCACGCTGGCGGTGTCGTTCGTTTACGGCCTTTACGTGCTCTCGAAGTTTATCTGACTTCGGCGGCTCAGTCCGCTCCGCGTCCGCCCTTCCCGCGACGCCTGCCGCCGCGGCGACGACCGCCCCGCTTTTTGTTGGAGGCGGTTTTCTTTTTTCCGAAAAGCAGGTCTATCAGCCCGCGCTTGGAATCGGAGCGCGCAGTGTTGCGGCGTTTGGCGGATTTGCGCGTGGGGGCGATTTTATCCGAAACTTTGCGAATCGCGCCCTTTATGAATTTCAAAAGATTAAAATGCTCGGGTTCGGGAATCGGCTCGGGCTCGATTGTCGTGCGCGGGTCGGTCAGGATTTCGCGGACGGCGAGGAAGAGCCTGCGGCTAATCCAAGCGTCGGTCGCGGCGTAGTTGAGCTGCTTTTCGGTGAGCGAATCGCTCGCCCAATTCGAAAGCTGCGCCGCCTTGGAAATCCTCTCGCCGAAAATCACGGCGACGAGATTTTTCATTCCCGTATTGATTATCCCGATTTTCGTCGTCGAAGAGGATACATCGACGAACCCCGCGGGATTGAACGCGCACCGCGCCCGCAGGCTGCGTATGTCGCCCTGCACCGCCAGCCCCGCCTTCTTTACGTTCGGGTTTTCGAGAATTTTGAAGATTTCCTCCAAATGCTCTGCAAGCGGGTCGAGCCGAATGACCCAGACTTTGTTTTCGCCGCCGAGCTGCAAAATCGACACGGGATAGTTCTTACCGCGGTTGAAATTCGGACGCGTTTCGGTGTCGAAGCCCAAAATCTCCTCTTTGGCAATTTCCGCCAAAACCCTCTCGAGTTGCGACGGATCTTCGACAAGCTCGATTTCGCCCTCGTAGCGCACAAGCGGCAGCGCGGCGACCATTTCGGGGGAGACCCGACGGGGGTATACGCATTTAATTTCCGAATCCATTTTTCTTCAAAAGTCATAACAAAAGCACAATGCGTAAACAAAAGCGAACCTTTTTTGCATTTTCCGCACAGATTTACACCCGCGCGCGCGGCGGGAAGAATAAAATATTGGAGAAAAGGTTTGCTTAAATCTTAAAATTCGACAATATCGAACGGTAAAAATTTATAAACGTAAAAAATATGGAAGAACAACTGACAGGAAACGTCTTGGTGGCGCAATCGGGCGGCCCCACCGCCGTCATAAATTCGAGCCTCGCGGGTATCATCACCGAAGCTCTTAACCACGATTGCATCGAAGAAATTTACGGCGCACTCAACGGTGTGGAAGGTATTTTGAACGAAGAATTCGTCGATTTGGCGGAGGAATCGCAACAGACAGTCCGCGGGCTGCGCTACACTCCCGCGGCGGCGCTCGGAACATGCCGCTACAAGCTCAAGAGCGAAGAGGACTACGCGCGCGTCATCGAAGTCTTCAAGGCGCACAATATCCGCTTCTTCTTCTACATCGGCGGAAACGACTCGCAGGACACTGCCAATAAAATCGCCGACCACGCGGCGGCACAGGGCTACGAAATGCGCGTTATCGGCGTCGCGAAGACAATCGACAACGACCTTCCCGTCACCGACCACTGCCCCGGCTACGGCAGCGTCGTAAAATACCTTTGCACGACTATCAGGGAGCTCGCGCTCGACCACGAAGCAATGGGCAACCACGACCTCGTTTCGATAGTCGAAGTAATGGGCAGAAACGCAGGCTGGATAGCCGCGGGCACGACCCTCGCGAAACGCCGCAACCAGCCCGAAGACGCGCCGCACATCATTTTGCTGCCGGAAGTCGCATTCAACGCGGAATACTTCCTCGCACAGGTTCAGGAATGCCTGAAGAAAAACCGCTTCTGCCTCGTCGTGGCAAGCGAAGGCATAACCGACGCAAACGGCAACTTCGTGGCGGCGGGCAAAACGCAGGATTCGTTCGGGCACGAACAGCTCGGCGGAGTCGGCGAATACCTCCAGAATTTGGTCGCGACAAACCTCGGCGTCAAGGCGCGCAGCTGCAAAATCGGACACGAACAGCGCGCGGCGGCACACTGCTCGTCGCTGGCGGACAATAACGAAGCGTTCCTTTGCGGACAAGTCGCAGTACAGTCGGCAGTGGAAGGCGTAAGCGGCAAAATGGTCGCACTCGTTAGAGCGGACTCCGAAAAATACGCATGCGAAACGGTTTTGGTACCGCTCGCAGACGTTGCAAACGGCGTAAAACACTTCCCCGAAGCGTGGATTGGCGAAGACAAAATCTCAATCAACTACCAATTCAACAAATACGTTTTGCCGCTCATTCAGGGCGAAGTACAAGTTCCGTACGAAAACGGACTACCCGCATTCGTGAGACTGTCGAAATCCAAAGTTCCGCAACAGCTCTCCGCGAGATAATCGCAAAAACATATTCACACAAAAAAACGAACCGCAAAACGGTTCGTTTTTTTGTGCAATGATACCACGACACCCAGCAAAAAAATCCCGACGACAAACGGGAAATCAATCTCCCCAACCGCAAGCCACAGGGGGGAGCTCGAGGGGCGGAAAGCCCCTCGACAGCAGGAGCGGCAAAGCCGCGACCTGCGCGCTGAAAATCTATCCGCAAAAGGAGCGAAGCGACTTTTGCTGTAATATTCAAAAACACACCGTCACCGAAATAAACGTCAACTTCCGCCCGCCAACTCTACCGCGAGGGAGCTCGAGGGGCGAGAGCCCCTCGACAGCAGGAGCGGCAAAGCCGCGACCTGCGCGCTGAAATCTATCCGCAAAAGAAGCGAAGCGACTTTTGCTGTAATATTCAAAAACACACCGTCACCGAAACAAACGTCAACCCCCTCCCGCCAACTCTACCGCGAGGGAGCTCGAGGGGCGAGAGCCCCTCGAAACGGCGAAGCCCATTTAATATACTCGCAAAATTGCAAAGCAATTTTGCCGTAATATCCAAGGCGCGTCAAATTGGGCTTCAGACGGTGGCTTTGGATTGAAAACGCGATGGCGTGCGTACTTAAGGTACGTACCCATTGCGTTTTCAATCCGAAACGCCGTATCAAGCCCGATTTCACGCGCCTTACCAGAGGTAGCCGACGCCGCCGCCTACCCATAGAAAATTGTCGGAGTCGGACCGGACGCCCGCCGGCATGTCCTTCCCGTCATTGTGGCACGCCCAGCCTACCCCAGTGAAAAATCTCCAGTGCCTTGTTTCGTAAACCAGATTGCTTTCAAGCTGGATAAAGCCGTAGGAATTTCGCCAATAGTTTCCGTCCGCCAACTTCGCCTCGCCCGCAAACCTGTTCGCCCTGATGTAGCCGAAAAGCGCCTGCGCCTGAATCGAAAGCCCTTTTATCGCCGTCAATTCCTCGAGACTTATAATCGGGTTGAACCCGCCCTGAAATTTTACCGAATCGTAAGTCGGGTCATAGCCAACATAGACAAACGGACGCACGAAAACCTTGTCGGAACAAAAGCCGACGTAAATGTCGCCGCGCCAGTTTTCGCCGCCAATGCCGACAAGCCCAGGGCCAGCAACCTTCTTGGTCGTGTAGATGATGTTCCCGCCAATGTCGATGTCGACATATTTGGTAAGATTGTACTTCCAACCGCCGAGGAAAACCGCCTGCTGGGCATACTTGGAATCGACGGGGGCGATGTAGTACAAATCCATATATCCGTCGCCGCCGAAGAACGCGCCCCTGTCGGTCAGCGACGCAACCGCGGACAATTCCGCAACCCGCCTGCCCTCGAGCGCAGTCGCCGAATACATTTCCGCCTGAAAGCAAGTCCTGCGCGGGGCGGTCGTCCCGAAAATCTCTTCGCCGTCGAACGACGTGAATACGTCCCAAGTGTGGGGATTGATTTCGAGGGCGTCGGCGGACTCGGGGAGAGGTTTAAGCCCGTATGTGGCGGGTTCGCCGAACGAGGTTATTCTGGCGTCGGCAAAAGCCGCGGATAGCGCGAGCAAAACAAAAAATGCGGTTTTTTTCATAAAGATAAGGAAATACAAAACGTGCGCCCAAAGAAAGCATAAACTTGACATTCGGCGATTTTTTTCGCGCGGCGGGAAAAAAGAATTGCGCCCGCGCGCGGTTTCTGCGAAATTGTCGCGATATGATACGCAGAGTATTTGTTGAGGACAAAAGCGGCCACACCGCACACGCGCTCTTAAACGATTTAAAGGGCAATCTGAATTTGGAACAACTGGAAAGCGTAAGAGTTCTCCAGAGATACGACATCGAGGGGCTCGACGACGCCGTCTACGCGAAGGTCGAAAACCTGATTTTCCGCGAAGCCCCCGTCGAAAACATCTACAAGGGCGACTTCCCGAAATCCGCTGGAGAAACGGCGTTCGCAATCGAATACCTGCCGGGGCAGTTCGACCAGCGGGCGGACTCGGCGGAACAGTGCGTGCAGATTGTGGCGTTCAAACGCCCGAAAGTCGCGTGCGCGCGCGTGTATGTTTTAAAGGGGTCGCTTTCGGAGGCGGACATTGCGGCAGTCAAGGCGTATCTGATAAATGCGGTGGACAGCCGCGAAGCTTCGATGGATATGCCCGAATCGCTCGAGCGCAAATCCAACCCCGCCGCGGACGTCAAGAATATCGACGGATTCGTCTCGATGTCCGACGACGAAATCGCGCAGCTTCACGCAAAGATGAGCCTTGCGATGTCGCCCGCCGACCTCGCGTTCTGCCGCGACTACTTCGCCAACACCGAACACCGCGACCCGACAATCACCGAAATCAGGGTTCTCGACACCTACTGGAGCGACCACTGCCGCCACACGACTTTCCTCACGCGCCTTGAAGACGTTAAAATCGACGCGGGCAAATACGGCGCGGCAATCGAATCTTCGTGGAAATCGTACCTCGACTCCCGCAAAATTCTGGGCTTGGACGCAAAGGGCAAACCCGTCTGCCTTATGGACGTCGCGCTCGTGGGAATGCGCAGACTCCGCGCGGAGGGCAAACTCGCAGACCTCGAAGTCAGCGAGGAAATCAACGCCGCGAGCATAGTCGTCAACGTCGACATCGACGGGAAAGACGAAGAATGGCTCGTGATGTTCAAAAACGAAACGCACAACCACCCGACGGAAATCGAACCTTTCGGCGGCGCGGCAACGTGCCTTGGCGGCGCAATCCGCGACCCCCTCTCGGGGCGCAGCTACGTCTATCAGGCAATGCGCGTTACGGGCGCGGGCGACCCGACTGTCCCGTTCTCCCAGACACTCGCGGGCAAGCTTCCGCAGCGTAAAATCGTGCTCGGCGCGGCTAACGGATACAGCAGCTACGGCAATCAAATCGGCTTGGCGACGGGTCAGGTTACGGAAATCTACAACGCGGGCTATGTTGCAAAACGAATGGAAATCGGCGCGGTAGTCGCGGCGGCTCCCCGCAATATGGTTGTCCGCGGAACTCCCGAAAAGGGCGACGTGATTCTGCTCGTCGGCGGACGCACGGGGCGCGACGGTATCGGCGGCGCAACGGGCTCGTCGAAAGACCACACCGAGCACGCGCTCGAAAATTCGGCGGAAGTCCAAAAAGGCGACGCGCCGATGGAGAGAAAGCTCCAAAGACTTTTCAGAAACCCCGAAGCAAGCAGACTCATCAAACGCTGCAACGACTTCGGCGCGGGCGGCGTATCCGTCGCTATCGGCGAGCTCGCTCCGTCGCTCGAAATCGACCTCGACTGCGTTCCGAAAAAGTACGCGGGGCTCGACGGCACCGAGCTTGCAATTTCCGAATCGCAGGAACGTATGGCGGTTGTCGTTTCGCCCGCCGACGCCGAAAAATACCGCAAATTCGCGGAAGACGAAAACCTCGAATGCACGAAAGTCGCGGTCGTAACCGACTCGGGCAAACTCGTGATGAAATGGCGCGGCAAGGCTATTGTAGATTTGGCCCGCAAATTCCTCGACACAAACGGCGTCACTGCAGTCGCCCGCGCGGAAATCGTCTCCCCCTCCGAAAACTCGCCGCTGAACGCCCCATCGGGGCTCTCGGCAGCCGACGAATCCGCTTGGACAAAAACCCTTTCCAAGCTCAACTGCTGCTCGCAGCGCGGGCTCGTCGAGCGTTTCGACTCGTCCATCGGCGCGTCCGCGGTTCTCCACCCCTACGGCGGCAAAAACCTCGCGACAAGCCCCGACGCGATGTGCTCGAAAATCCCGCTTCTGAAGGGCTCGACCAACACGGGCACGCTCTTCTCGTTTGGCTTCAACCCCGACATTTCGATTTGGAGCCCCTACCACGGCGCAATGTACGCTGTCTTGGAATCGTTCGCGAAAATCGCGGCGTCGGGCGGCGATGTCTCGAAAATCAGACTCACTTTCCAAGAGTACTTCGAAAAACTGCGCACCGACCCGAAACGCTGGGGCAAGCCGCTCGCCGCGCTGCTTGGCGCGTACGAAGCCCAAATGAATCTGGGCGCGGCGGCTATCGGCGGCAAGGACTCGATGTCGGGCTCGTTCAACCACATCGACGTTCCCCCGACGCTCGTAAGCTTCGCGATAGTCTCATGCGACGTACGCAACGTGATTTCCCCCGAATTCAAAAAGGCGGGCTCGCGCGTGGCGGTTTTGGAAATCGAACGCGACGAAAATCTCGTCCCCGTCTGGGCGGACGCGCTGAAAAAGTACGGCGCGCTCTTTGAGGCAATCAAAAACAAAAAAGTGCTCTCCGCCAAAACCGTCGGCTGCGGCGGCATAGCCGAAGCCGTCGCAAAAGCGGCGTTCGGCAACGGCATCGGCTTCAAGTTCGACGAAGGGTTCGACTCCGACATTTTCGCTCTCGACGAGGGCGCGATTGTTGTCGAGCTCGCCGACGGAGTATCGCCCGAGAAAATTTTCGCCCGCCCGATGGGCACGACGACCGCCGAAGCGGAAATTTCCGCATTCGGAAAATCGTTCGGACTCCCGAAGCTCTACGAAGCGTGGAACAAGCCGCTCGAGGGCGTCTTCGCGACAAAGGCGGAGGACTCGCAAAAGGGCGGTCTGATAAAGCCGTCGTTCGCGGAGCGCGCGCCGAATCTGCTTTCGGCGAAAGTCGCAAAGCCGCGCGTGTTTATCCCCGTATTCCCCGGGACAAACTGCGAATACGACACCGCCAGAGCGTTCGAGGCGGCTGGTGCGGTTGCGGACACGTTCGTGTTCAACAATCTTTCCGACAAACATGTGGCGGACTCGATTGCCGAGATGAAGCGCCGCATCGACGCCGCCCAAATCCTGATGATCCCCGGCGGATTCAGCGCGGGCGACGAACCTGCGGGTTCGGGCAAATTCATAGCGGCGGTCTTCCGCAATGCGGCGTTGACGGACGCGGTGATGTCGCTGTTGAAGGACAGAAAAGGTCTGATTTTGGGTATCTGCAACGGTTTTCAGGCGTTGATAAAGCTGGGGCTTGTGCCTTTCGGCGAAATCAGGGAGCTCGAAGCGGACAGCCCGACGCTAACGTACAACAACATTTCGCGCCACGTTTCCTGCTATGTCCGCACGAGGGTGGCGAGTGTCAAGTCGCCATGGTTGGCGGACTGCAATGTCGGCGACGAGCACGTAATCCCCGTTTCGCACGGCGAGGGCAAGTTTATCGCGCCCGAAAGTGTGATAGCAAAGCTGGCGGAGAACGGGCAGATAGCAACGCAGTATGTGGACGACAAGGGTGAACCGAGTGCGCAGATACCGTTCAACCCGAACGGCTCGTTGCACGCAATCGAGGGGATTACAAGTCCCTGCGGATTGGTGTTGGGGAAGATGGGGCACAGTGAACGTTTCGGAGAGAATGTAGGAAAGAACATACTCGGCAACAAAATCCAACCCATATTTACCTCAGGCGTCAAATACTTCAAGTAGGGCTTGTGAAACTACCGTTGATACAGCGTTTCGGAAAAAAACTGCAATGGGTACGTACCTTTAGTACGCACGCCATCGCAGTTTTTTCCCAAAGCCGCTGTCTGAACGGCAGTTTGACAAGCCCTTTCGAGGAGCTTTTATTGAAGGGGCGTTGCCCCTTACGGCGATTTGCTGCGCAAATTGCGCCTATCCCCTCAAAACCTAAGCGTTCGAAAATCCAGTAGAACGCTTTCCATAGTTTTCGCCAATTTTCCGTAC
>DJPO01000101.1:8194-11359 GCA_002437405.1 Opitutia bacterium UBA6410
AGCCAGAACCCGAAAACTTGGGGAAATTGAGATGGGATTGGCGATTTCTGCTCGCAGAAATGCCAAAGGGGCAAGCCTTTTCGAGGGGCTCTCGCCCATCGAGCTCCCCCGACTTTAATAAATCTCCTACACGAAGCATATCAAAACAATCTCTTTCGGCTTCGTTAAAAACAAAAATTACAGTTTAACAAAATGCACAAAAAGAGAAGTGGCAATAAGCCCCTTCCCTTTTTTTTTGTAGTTGGCGTACTTTTAAAATTCGCCCCAAATCGCAAAATTTTTATTCCGCAAAATTGCCCTGCAATTTTGCTGTAATATTTTTCCGCGAGGGAGCTCGAGGGGCGAGAGCCCTTCGAAAAGGCTTGTCAAACTGCCGTTCAGACGGTGGCTTGGGTTTTGAACTGCGATGGCGTGCGTACTAATAGTACGTACCCATTGCAGTTCAAAACCCAAACGCCGTATCAACGGTAGTTTCACAAGCCTTTATGGCGGCGTCGGCACAGGCTATGGTCAAAGGATTCGTTGAGATTATTTCCCCCGCCTTTGCCCCTTTCTCGTTCGGGACTATTTTTGCCCTCCAAATTATTCTCTTCTCCCCGTTTATTTCCGTAAACGCCCCGGGGAACGGCTTGCTCACCCCGCGTATCAAGTTGAATACCTCGCGCGCCGTCTTTGTGAAATCTATGCGCCCGTCCTCGGGCGTGCGCTTGCCGAAGTACGACGCCTTCGATTCGTCCTGCTTGAACGTCTTCGGATTGCCCGCAAGCAACGACGGCAACGCCTTTTCGAGCACCCGCACCGCCGCCGCCGAGACTCTCGGCTGTATATCGCCAACGTATTCGTCTGTCCCGAATTCCACTTTTTCCTGCTCGACGATTTCGCCCGTGTCGAACTTCTTTTCGAGCGTATGCAAAGTTACGCCGCAATAGCTCTCGCCGTTGATTATCGACCAATTCAGCGGCGCGCGCCCGCGGTAGGTCGGCAGGTACGAACCGTGCATATTGTATGCGCCGAGCTTCGCCTGCGAAAATATTTCCTCGGGAATGAAGTTACGGTAGTAGAGCGACAAAATCAGGTCGGGCTTCATATACTTCACCTTCCTGATCCATTTTTCGGTCTTGAGTGTGTCGGGCTTGAATACCCGTATAAAATTGTCTTTCGCGAGGCTCTCGGGGGTCGAGAACCAATGGGCTTCGTGCGGGTCGGTGTCGTGGGTAAAGACGCCGATTACGTCGCAACCCTTGTCGAGCAGAAGCTTCAGGCACTTGTACCCGACATCGCTAAAACCGAAAAACAGAATGCGCGGCCTATTTTCCATCGAACCCGATTGTCTCCTTGATTATGTACTTCGGGCGAGCCTGCACAACTTGGTATATGCGCCCGACGTATTCGCCGATAAGCCCGATTCCGACAATCGCCACGCTTATGAGGAAAAAGAGAATCGCAAAGAGCGTGAAAACGCCCTCCGCCTCCGCGCCCATAAAGAAGCGGCGGAAAAGCAGAATCGCGACGAGCGCGAGCGACCCGAGGCTGGCGATAAATCCGCCGATTGTGAACATCTGAAGCGGCACGAGCGTGAAGCCCGTGATGAGGTCGAAATTCAGGCGGATAAGCTTGTAGACGCTGTATTTGGATTCGCCCGCAAGCCTTTCCGCGTGTTCGACTTCCACCTCCGTGGGATTCGCCGCCAGCGTGTACGCCAATGCGGGGATAAAGAGCGAGCGTTCGTTAGTCTGGACAATGCCCTCGACCACATTGCGCTTGTACGCGCGGAGCATACAGCCTTGGTCTTTCATTCTGATTGAGGTCATTTTGTCGCGCGCGAAGTTAACGAGCTTGGACGCGTACTTTCTGAAAAGCGAATCTTCGCGGGTTTTTCTATATGCACCGACGACATCGTAGCCCTCGTCGATTTTTTCGATAAGCTTGTGGATTTCCTCGGGCGGATTCTGGAGGTCGGCGTCGAGCGTTACGATTGTGTCGCCCTTGGCGCGCTCGAAGCCCGCGGTTATCGCGGTGTGCTGCCCGAAATTGCCGTTGAAATCGATGATGCGCACGACATCGGGACGCTGCTTTTGGTAGTCTCGCAAAAGCACACCCGACGCGTCTTTACTGCCGTCGTTTATGAAAATCACCTCCCACGACTTGCCGAGCGCGTCCATCGCCTTGCAGAGTCGGGCGAAGAGGGTCGCGAGATTTCCCTCCTCGTTATATACCGGAATTACAACAGATATATCCATTTATTTGCCTTTCTTGCGGAAAAATTTTTAGAAGCCGAAACGCGGCATTTTCTTGAGCTGTAGCTTTTCGCCGACCATCGTGTTCTCCTCGAGATACCCCTTGAACGCCATGCAAGAGAGGACAATCGAGCGCTTCATCAAAATCGCGCCCGGTTGGAGGACGGCATTGCAGCCCGCCTCGGCCTCGTCGGCAAGCATCGCGCCGAGCTTGCGCATGTTGGAGTTAACGCGCCCCTCGGGAAGAGTTACCATAACGTTGCCCTTGTCGAGGCGCAAATTCGCGCAGATTACGCCCGCGCCGAGGTGGGCGCGGTTGCCCAAAACGGAGTCGCCTACATAGTTGTAGTGGGGAGTCTGAACCTTGTCGAGAAGCAGACTGTTTTTGTATTCGCACGAATTGCCGACGACACAGCCCTCGCCGATAATTACGTTGCCACGGATAAAGCAGCCGATGCGCATTTCGACATTCGCGCCGATCCACGCAGGGCCGTTGATTTCCGCATACGCGGGGAGCTTCACCGAGGGGTGGATATACACGTCGCCGCGGATGGTCACGCCCTGCGGAATATCCTGTTTGGTATCGAGCTTCGAGAAATCGACGCTTGCGAGAGCGTTTTTTATGTTGCCGACCCATTCCCACGGGGACATCTCGGGAGTAAAAAATTCCGAGAAGCGTTCGAGGGAAGTCGGCAGGCTGAAGAGGTCTGCTGCTTTCATTCCGTTATGTATATTCCAATAAAAACAGAGCCAATATGAACCACTTTAATAAAAGCTACAACAAAATTCTTAACGAAGAAGAAACATAAGGGGTTGGGAAGAATTTCACATCGGGGGATAGGCGAAATTGGCAAAGCCAATCGCCGAAAGGGGCGACGCCCCTTCTTTTACTCTTCCGAAACGAGCGTCAGCGAGTTTCTGTCTAGGC
>DJPO01000102.1:0-2253 GCA_002437405.1 Opitutia bacterium UBA6410
CACCCGCGAGGGGTGCGACAAGGAGCAAAAAAAATGATGATAAGCGTTAAAAAGTTTCAATTCACGCACCCGCGAGGGGTGCGACACCGTCTTTATGCGCCAAGTTTCGTCGCCGTATTCGTTTCAATTCACGCACCCGCGAGGGGTGCGACGGCGGAAAAGAAAAAGCAAAAGCCGCCGCACTATCTGTTTCAATTCACGCACCCGCGAGGGGTGCGACTATTTTTCGTTTTCGGCAACCTGCGCAATGGGCGGTTTCAATTCACGCACCCGCGAGGGGTGCGACGAAAGGAGCAAAAAAATGATGATAAGCGTTAAAAAGTTTCAATTCACGCACCCGCGAGGGGTGCGACTCTGGAGCAAGCCGCGCAACCACGACGACGACACCGCCGTTTCAATTCACGCACCCGCGAGGGGTGCGACGACATACAAAAACGCCTTATAATACCCGCCAAAGCCGTTTCAATTCACGCACCCGCGAGGGGTGCGACAAGGTGTATTAAAATTTATTTAAAAATATTTTTTTGTTTCAATTCACGCACCCGCGAGGGGTGCGACCAGTAGATAAGGGCGCAAAGGGTTATCCCATCTGGTTTCAATTCACGCACCCGCGAGGGGTGCGACCGACCGTACTTGCCCCCTTTTCGTAGCTCATCGTTTCAATTCACGCACCCGCGAGGGGTGCGACGGCGGGCTTGAAGAGCCGTCAGGACGTTCTGGGCGTTTCAATTCACGCACCCGCGAGGGGTGCGACAGAAAAAAGCGACTACTTCGGCCGCTGAAATGGTTTCAATTCACGCACCCGCGAGGGGTGCGACGCGGCGCGCTCGAAGTCGGGGAGTCGGCGGAAAAGAGTTTCAATTCACGCACCCGCGAGGGGTGCGACGCGGAAACGCAAGCGGGGGCTGCCAATGCGGCAATGTTTCAATTCACGCACCCGCGAGGGGTGCGACTTGAGCGTCATATTGGACATTGCCGAGAGCAGGCGTTTCAATTCACGCACCCGCGAGGGGTGCGACATTTCGCCGTCGCCGTAAATTGCGTCAGCTCCTGCGTTTCAATTCACGCACCCGCGAGGGGTGCGACGAGCTCAAGGACAAGCTCGCCGCGCTCGAGGGCGTTTCAATTCACGCACCCGCGAGGGGTGCGACAAAACGCGCCCGAATTAACGGGCACGTTGAAAGAGTTTCAATTCACGCACCCGCGAGGGGTGCGACTGGAGCAAGCCGCGCAACCACGACGACACCGCCGTTTCAATTCACGCACCCGCGAGGGGTGCGACAAGACTTGCGCCGCACCCACGGCGCAAAACTCGAAGTTTCAATTCACGCACCCGCGAGGGGTGCGACCCCCGACACTGGCCGACACCAGAGCGGGGCGGGTTTCAATTCACGCACCCGCGAGGGGTGCGACTTCAAGCAAAGATATTTTTTACCAAAAAGCAAGTGTTTCAATTCACGCACCCGCGAGGGGTGCGACTTAACCGCCCCCTTCCGGGGGGAGACGGGGCGGCTTGTTTCAATTCACGCACCCGCGAGGGGTGCGACAAATCGGCACGCGGTAGATTTCCCCGCCGATTTTGTTTCAATTCACGCACCCGCGAGGGGTGCGACTTGACAGACGGCAAAGCATACCCATATAACGGCAACCCTGTTTCAATTCACGCACCCGCGAGGGGTGCGACAAGGAGCAAAAAAAATGATGATAATCATTGTAAAGTTTCAATTCACGCACCCGCGAGGGGTGCGACGCGGCTTTTTTTGCGCTCTAATATTTTTTTTGAGTTTCAATTCACGCACCCGCGAGGGGTGCGACTACATCTTTAGCGCGGCGCAAGTCCACCAGAGAGTTTCAATTCACGCACCCGCGAGGGGTGCGACAGTATTAGGTTTTATCTATCTATTTTTACGGTCTTACAACACTTTTTTTGCGAAATATTATATTGTTTCATGCTTTTGCGTCTATTACGCTTATTTTTATTCGCAAATTATTGAATATTAGATTGTGCGAATGATCAGGCGTTTTTTGCGCGCTTGGGGTTCGCTTATGCTATATTATCAAATCGCCTTCGGGATTATAGGTGTCGTTTTTCCCTATTGTATCGACTTTCTTTTCCCATTTATTTCCCGTCAGATAAAATCTTACACTGTCACGCTCCAAATCTACCACGTCTTTTAATTTCAACTTTAGCTCGGTATATTTTGTGTTGTCAACGACGCATTCGAATACCGAATTTTGTACCCGCTGTCCGTA
>DJPO01000102.1:2315-13914 GCA_002437405.1 Opitutia bacterium UBA6410
ACATCGTATGTTACAAGTACAAGCATATTATATTAAAAATACGGGATAACCGTCCAATTCGCCGCGCAAATATTTTGAAAACATCATCGCCTGCACATATCCAAGCAATCCGATAGATACCTTTTCGCCGAGAAACGGGTGTACAATCTCTTCGTGTTTCCGTTTTTGCCACGCGCTTAAAAAACTTTTTCGCGCATCGGGTTTTAAAATTACCCCGCCGCCTCCGTTATCTATGAAATCGTTGACCGACACCATATTCTTATTGATTAAACTCAGGACAAACCTATCCGCCAAATATCCACGAAATTCCTCCATTATGTCGAGAGCCAAGCTCGCCCGCCCCGGGCGGTCGGTGTGGAAAAATCCGACGTACGAATCTATCCCGACGCTTTCCAGCGCACTTTGAATATCGCAGGCAAGCAACGTATACGCAAATGAAAGAAGCGCGTTTACGTTGTCTTTCGGCGGGCGGCGGGTTCGACCTTCGAAGACGAAATCTCCGCGTAAAATTAGCGAATTGAAAACCGAGAAATAGACTCTCGACGCGTTGCCTTCTATCCCCCGAAGCACGTCCATATCGGCGGCGTTGATCGCTTCGCGTTTTGAAAAATTGAGAATGTTTGAAGCCTCTTTTACTTTTGCACAATTCGGCGAGTCGGGATAATCGCGCAAAAATCGCTCGAGCACTTTTCGCGAATTCGAAATCTTTGCCGATATTATCGACGAGGCGAGTTTAAGCGATATTTCTTTATTGTCCGCAATCCTGTATTGCGCCCGCCGAACCAATACGTTGCCGTTTGTTTTCCCGATTGCGCGCGCCAAAAAGTATCCGTTTTCGGACAAAAACGACAAACCTATTCCGCGTTTTGCACAGGCATGCATTAGCGCCGGACTCGCCCCCGCGTACGAAAAAGTTATAATATTTTCAAGATTTATAAGCGGTACTTTTAGTTTCTCTTCGCCGTCGATTTTCACCGATACGCACTCGCCGTCGCGGGCGAGCCACGCGTCCAGACTTGTTACGTAGAGTGTATTTAAAAGTTTCCTCATAATTCTTTCAGTTTATCCAGATATTTCGATACGCCGTTCATGCGTTTTTCGGACTTGGGCAGACATATATCGAAGAGCGAGCAGGAGCGGCATTTGGGGGAATATTCTGCGGGAATAGAACCAGCTCGCGCAAAAGCGGCATGCATTTCGGCGGAAATTTTGAAGACCTGACTTCGCAGCTCGGAGTCGAAGACAACCGTACGCCTTCGCGCGATTTTCCCGTAGTACAAATCGCCGCTTTCGATTTTTGTATTAAAAGCTTCTTCAAGGCAAATTGCTTGGGCGCACAACTGCACTTCGTCGCAAATATCCATTTTTTCGGTGCCGTGTTTGTACTCTATCGGACGAATTGACCACAACCCGTCGAAGTCTCCGATGGGTACGCCGCCGCTGTACGGCGTCAGCTCGACGACATCGCAGACGCCGTACAAACCGAGCGACTTGGAGGAAACCGACAATCCGTTTATTTGGGCAATATCTCCGCGTTTGCGGCTTTTAAGCAGATTGTCGGCATTCCTATGCAAATAAGCACCTTCAAGCGTGAGCGAATTTTCGTTCCACTCCTGAAAAACGTGAATAAGTGCCCATTGCCGTTTGCAAAAGGCGAAATGCTGAATGCCCGAAAGCATCAGCATATCGTCTTCGGAATATTCCATTATTCCCTGATTGTTTTTTCGACACCCGACGGAGTTTCGCCGACGGAAAAATCGTAATCGGAAAAACTGCGCGCGGGTGCGGACGGATCTTTCTTTGCGATTTTTATGAGGTCGAAAAGTTTGTACGAAGGCGCGTTGCCGAGGTGCGAATTATGTTTGAAAATCACGAGCTTTTTTACGCTCATCAAACCGCGAGCCGCCGAACGGTCGCTTTCAAACATATTGAGAATCGACTCCCAAAGAAGCGCGAGGTCGTCTTCGGAAAAACCCGTCTGTTCCGCAAGCGCGGGAGAGACAAAACCGTGTGCGACATAAAGCCCGTAGGGAACTGTCGACTTGCGTCCCATAGTTTGCCCCTTGTTGTCGTGCGCGATACGCGTTATCGTGTGTTCGGAATAGACGATCGGGTCTACAGATCTTGAAAACGTGAGCTGCACGGGCCCGCGAACCTGCCCCGCATTGTTTCCGCTTCCGCTGGTAAGAACTGCTCCGAATGTACGAACGTCGAAAAATTTCGAACAGAAATCGCGGCAATCGACGGAACTTTTTTTGCTCTTACCATCGCCGTCTTTCGGTTTTTGTTCGGGTTCTGCGGCATCTCCCAATTCCAACTTTTGCTTTATGTAAATGTCGTACGGGGGAATACATTTCTTCGTTAATTGTACATAGTTTCTTATCTTGCGTTTTAGGCATACGTCGGTGACAATCCCCATACCCGTTTCGGCGTCGATACGCGGAAGATTTCCCGCATCGGGGTCACCGTTCGGGTTGCCGTCGGCAACGTCGAATATTATAGCGAAATCGTATTTATTGTTTATCATTTTCGGTCTCCTTATTTTTCCATATTTTCTTCTTTTGACTTAAAAAAATCCTGCCTTTGCTGGTAATAACCAATCGCAAAGCGCGACTGCCCGTCGAGCGACAGATGGGACGGGAATTCCGACGCCGGCATTTTGTCCATAATTTCTCCGATTGTTTTTTTCAGAAAAACGACCGCCGCCTGATTTTCTATTTTGGACAAATGGTGGTTTGACAAATTTATCAAACGCCCGAATACCAAGATAGGAGTAGACGACGCCGCACCGTAGAACCTGTCCACTATTGTTGCGTTTATTTGTTTGCCGAGAGCGGTTTCCTGTATGCGTTCCAAGACGGCGAAAAGTCTGCCGCAAAGGTAACCGACATCGTTATTTTCAATATCCAATGACACTTTTATTTCCCTTTCTGAGTTGTTTAATATTCTGTTTTTTCTGTTCAAATATGCTTTTAAAATCGCCGCGCGAATGCGGTTTATTACCCTGTCGGCGCGGATTATATTTAGGCACTGAAGTTGGAGGGTTCTCGGATACATTCCGCCCGAAAGAACCGCCGAAATCAGAGCGCCTTCGATATTCGGAGGAATTTTTTCGATTTTGTTTTCCGGCGATATGTAGGAAAGTATGTTGAAAACCGAAAAGAGTTGGCGTTCGCCCGCCTTCCGAACCATATCGAAATCCGAAAAATGTTCCGCAATGCGCGCGCCGATTGCCCGCTCCGTGTCGGCAACAAAAAAGCGCACAATCATTCTTGCCTTGTTTGCGGCAAGCCCCAAAACGAAAAATTTTCGATCTTCCAAAATTTGTTCTCGCCCGCTAAACACCGATTTATAAAGCGCGGAAATGGACGAAACCCAGGCGTCGGGATTGTCCTTTGCGGGAATGCCGAACAACGAGCCGAAGACGTTTTCGATTTCCGATTTTTCCGAATCGCTCCAGAAAACCATTTGCAATCCTCCGATACCGAGTCTGTTGCTTTTGCTGGAAAGCAACGTCGATAGTGCAGACGTATACGCCAATTCGGCGTACAATGAAACGGGGGCATTTTCGCCCTGCTCTTTGTAATACGAATCGTATCCGCTTGATGTTTGGAACGAAACGAGCTTTACGCCCGCCGAGCCTCCGATGGAGAAACCACCGTGCGTCATAACGGGAACGGTTTTTTCGCCCGTTATCAAACAGACGTATTTTTTATCGTCGCCCGCGGCGTTTATCGATTTGCCGAGAAAATCCGCGACATCGGAATTTGCGGCAACGATTTCCGTTTTTCCGCGAAGCTTAAAAGTTATGTTGCAGCCGGCGATTTTTACGCATTGCGCCCATTCTTTCATATTTTGGGCTTCCGCCAATCTATTCGGATTTTCCGCGAACCTGCGCACCGCCAAAAATTCGCGGTTTTCGGGATACATTTCGGAAAGTTTTACAATTTTCTCGGCAAACGCCTTCGACTGATTCTTGGCGGTCTCTACGTCCTTGGGGGAATCGCTCTTCGGATACCCGAAAACGAACCCGATGTGGTCCCACAGCAAATTGGGGAACATATACGCATTTTTGCCGGAACGCCCTTCTGCTTTCGGTAGACGGAAAACGCGCCCCTTTTTTTCCGTTTTGGAAGTGGTATCTTCAAGCGCAAGCAGTTTGCCGTCGTCGTCGATTACCGCCAAAAACGGGATCGCCTTGTCCTCGAAGCCAAGCGGAGGGATTTCCCCGAGCCTGCTTTTGCGCTGGTAGTAGTCGTAAAGTGCTTTCAGTATCATTTTAAAATCTCCCCTCCGTTCGGATTCGGTACATTCAATACGCCGTTTTCGAGCTTTGCGCGGAAGAACATCGGCATCGGATTTTTTATGTCCGAGAAGTCCATATCGAATAGCATTATGCCCAAATCGCGCGTTTCGGGAATCGGCGGCGGCAATTCTTCGTTTTCCGCGACTAGCCTGAAATTCGCCGAAAACTCGCGGCAGCCCAAATACGGCATAGTAAAACACTGCCCTTTCGACGCCCTGCGCTCGAACATCGCGTTGTATTTTGCGGGGTTCTCATCCACCCGAAATCCGCGCTCCTCCTCCTCCGCGTCCGAAAGAGCCGATTTTCTTTCGCGCTTGGGGCGTTTCGACGGCGGGATAAAATCGAGCTCGGCATAAATTCGATAGCGCACGTCTTTAAGAAACGTTCCCGATTTTTGCTGGCGTTTGTCCTCGATAAACACGCCGTCTCCCGACTTCGAAGCCAAAGCGGCGACCTCGTTGCGCTTCACCGAGACCCATTTTATCGGGCGCAAGACTTCTATTCTTTTCACAACCCAGTTTATTGCGGGCTTCCAGAATATCGCCTGAAAAATATTCCGCGCCGCCGACGGCGTCATTACGTCGTAGCTCACCCTCTCGACTTTTAATTCGGGACGCGTAAAACACGCATAATCGCCCCATACTTCAATACAAAATTCCTTATTTTTATACTCCATAATATTTTTATGCTATTAAAATATCTTTTAGTGCATTGTGGTTAATTGTCAATCCTATTTTCTCGGAATACAAACTTGGGTCGTTCAAAACATATATGCCGTTAAAATCCGTTATCTGCCCCGCCCGCAAAAACTCCTCCAGCTGGCTCTTCCGAACCGAAACGCAATAGCGGCGAAGTTTGCGGAAGAATTGCGAATCTCCGAGATGCCCGTCGGAAACGCGCCTGCATAAATCCGCGCCGTCGCGGTACGGAACGAGAACCTCGACGCTGTCGCTGTCGTCTATTAAACGGAAATTTTTCGCCGCCGTTTCGAATTGAAACTCTCCCTCTCCTACGTTTTTAACAAGCAGACCGTTGACATTGGAGGAATCAAAATTGGCGCAGTTGGCGAAAAAATTGTCAAAATATTTTTCGACGACTTTGCGGGAGTCCAACGGTTCGCCTTTGCAGCAATAGAGGGTGTCCTCCAATGCGTGTACTCCGTTGGATATGAATCCGGAAGTAAGCGGATTTTTTGTTTTGAAGACATAGACATCGCCCGTCTTCGCGCGCCCCTCGCGGTTACAACGCCCCGCCGCCTGAATTATGCTGTCCAGCCCCGCCTGTTCGCGGAATACTTCGGGGAAATCCAAGTCCACGCCCGCCTCGACAAGCTGGGTTGAAACTACGCGCGTACATTTTCCCAAGGCAAGCGACGCTTTTATTTTCGCCAAAACATCGTCGATGTGCGCCGTACACATCGAGCGCGAAAGATGAAAGGCGGAGTCGTCGCCCAACGCCGAAAATATTTCGGCGGCATGCGCGCGCGTGTTGCAGATGCACAGAAAAGACCCAGCCCTCGCGCACAGGAAATCGGCGAACCCGACAAGTTCGAATTCGTCGGGAAGAATGGAGATTTTTGTGCGCCGAAAGGCCTCCCGTAATTCCTCGGAGTTGGCAATAATCTCCCGAACGTTTTTTACGGGCGACTCAAACTTTTCCTTGTTCGAGCCGATTTTTCCCGAAAACACCGGCTGCGTTGCGGTGCAGAACAACACCGCCGCCCCGCCGATTTTGACAAAAGTGTCGAGCCCCCACAAAATGGGTTTCAAAAAATCGGGCGGGAGCATTTGGGCTTCGTCCAAGATTATCACACTATTGCATATGTTGTGGAGCTTGCGCGTGCGCGACGGCGAATTCGCATACATCGACTCGAAAAGCTGTACGTTGGTTGTAATCACAATGGGCGCGTCCCAATTTTCGGAGGCAAAACGTGCGGCAGTCGGCTGTCCGTCGGCGTCGAAAAGTTTGTCGGGTTCGACGTTCGAATGGTGCTCCAACACGTTTTTATCGCCGAAAATTTTTCTGTATTGAGCCGCCGTCTGCGAGATTATGCTCGTATACGCAATCGCGACAATCACGCGCCGTTTGCCGTTTTTCACGGCGAATTTCAACGCCCATAAAATAGACGCGAGCGTTTTTCCGCCGCCCGTCGGGACGCTAAGGGAAAAATATCCGCCGGCGGAATCGGAATCCGCCGCCGCGGCGCAGTCGTCGTCTATCCCGCGCCGTAGGCGGTTTAGAGGGGTATCGGGCGAGTTTTCGAAAAGCGTCTTCAAATGCGATTGCAGGCGTTGCAGCAATACTTCGGGCGAGTCGAACCCGCCGCGCGACCTCTCGGGGAGGAAAAATTTTTCCGTATCCAGAAAATCGGCGTCGACGAGAGCCGAAAATATCAGCCGCACGAGCATATTAATTGAATATTCGTCGATATTCCAGTCTACTAAATTTTCGGGCGGCGGAATTTTATTTTCGGAAAAGAACTTTAAAGCGCGCTCTTTGACGGAATCGAAACAGTCTTTTTTTGCAAGGCGCGCCCTTTTATCATTGAAATCCTGAAGCCCCGAATGGTGCCCCGCCGAAATGTAATCGATAATCGGCAGTTTATTGTTTGCGGCAAATATCGCCCCCGCCGAAGTGTGGTCCACCGACCCCCTGAAATACTTGGGATTGTCCGACTTCCCCAAAGCGACGGCGCGGATATACTCCTGAAATGCGTCCGAGAATTTTCCGATATCGTGTATAAGCCCAGCCGCATAGCCCCAATTTCGGCAACCAAAAGATTCCGCAAATTCGGCGGAAAGCGAAGCCGTCCCCTTCAAATGGTCGGCGAGTTTATGAAAAAAAACCTTTTGTCCGTTCCCCTCATCGGACTTTATGTGCGCAACAAAATCGTCCATGATTTTGAATCTATAATCGTATTTTTAACAGTCAATTAATTTTTACGATTACGGAAATCAATATCGCCTACCATTGCGCTTATATAAAAAACGGAGAATCCCCCCCTTTCTCCACCCCAAAAAAGAAAAAAAATTACTTGTAAAAAACACGTTTCAAAAATAGTCCCTGCGCGGGCGCGGTCTGGAAAAAATTGCCGCGTGTTTTCCCGTCGAGAATTCTTTTTATGTCGCCAGACGTCAGCCTGCCCGTGCCGACGGCGACAAGCGCACCAGTTAACATTCTGACCATCTTGTACATAAATCCGCTGCCCTCGGCGACAATCCGAATCTCCGTGCCGCGCTTTACGACATCGAGCTTCCGCAGAGTCTTCACGGGGTTTTCCTTCGCCCCGACATTGCGGGTCGCGCTGAATGCGGTGAAGTCGTGAGTGCCCAGCAATACCGCCGCCGCCGCGCGCATTTTTTCGGCGTCAATCCTGCGCCCGCCAAGCGACCACCGATACCGCGCCAAATTCGGGACGGCGGTAGTCGTGCATATATAATATACATAGCGTTTGCCCTTCGCCCCGTATCTGGCGTGAAAATCCGTTCCGACGCGCCTTAGCGATTTTATCATTATGTCCGTGCGGTTCGTCGAGCGCAAGGCCGCCAACATCGCGGCGTCGGAATGGTTCCAAACCGCGTCGAAGTGGAAAACCTGCCCCGAAGCGTGAACCCCCGCGTCGGTGCGCCCGCTGCCGTGAATCCGCACGGGCGTCTTCAAAATCTTCAAAAGTCTGTCCTCGATAAAATCCTGAACGCTCCCGCCGCCCTTTTGCGACTGCCACCCGCAAAAATCCGTGCCGTCGTACGCACATTCGCAGCGGAAACGCTTCTTTTCGCCGCACTCGGGCGATTTTTCCGAAAACACGCCCGCCAATTCCTCGGACACCCTCGCGCCGCAGTCCATCAGAACCTCCCGCCGTTTTGGGTGTCCGCCGACGAACCGTCCGATTCGAGATACTCCGCGAGAATCAACGCCCCCGCGCGGGAGTCGATGTCGCCGCTTTGCCTGTGCTTGCGCCGCGCCGCGACCGACTTTTTCGAGCGCGAGCTTGACGCATAATAGTCGCACTCAGCCTGAAACGAACTCAGCCGCTCGTCGAACCGTACAACAGGCAGCCCGAACCTCTCCTCGAGCACTTTTATGTATTCGTCGACTTCCCGAGCCTTGTCGCCTACGCTGCCGTCCATATTGTACGGATAGCCGATTACGATTTTTTCGATACGCCGCTGCTTTATCTCGCGGGCAATGTGCTCGAGCCGCGCCTCGAAGGTGCTTTCGACGGCGGCGGGTATCGGCACGGAAACTTTGAGCTGCGAATCGCCGTACGCGAGCCCGACGCGCTTGTGTCCGTAATCTATCCCGAGAATGTTCATTGTCGGCATTATCGCTTTTTCGGGATTAAAATCAAAGACAAATCTACTCCAATTTTCCGAAAACGGGTGCGGGCGGCGGAAATTTTTCGGAGGGAATCGGAAAAAACGAAAAAATTTCGCCTTAAAAAAAATTTTTTTTGGGGAAATAAAAAGTCAAAATCGGGCAAAAATTTGCGAAAAACCCCCGAATCCGAAAGCCGATAAAATCGTACTACAAAATAATTGACAACAACTTAGCCTTGAATAAAAACCGCAATCCGCGCAACAATGGGCTTCGGGCGAGTCGGGACAAAAAACATATCCCTAACTATCGGTTATTCGGGCGAAAAGAAAAAGGGGGGTGTTTGCAAGAACTTTTTTAAAAAATTTCTTCACAAAGCATTGTGAATAACTTTGTGAAAAACTTCTTCTTGCAAGTTCCCGAAAAGGGGCAATTATAGAAGGCAACAAACGGCAAAAAGCGTTTAAAACCGCTATTTGCCGCGAAACGTCTACGGGCGGGGCGAGAAACCGCGTCTCGTAAGTTTCGAGAAGCAAACATTTTACAAACTACAAAAACTTTCTGCACACAACTGCGCAAACGGGCGTTTCCGCCGAACGACAAAGCGGGAACAGATGTCGATTGCGGTCTAAAACAGGCCGCCGCCGCCGTACCGCCCGCCCCACGCATTTGTGAATAAACCCCAAATCATGGAAACAGATTTAACACAGGCAACCGAATTCGCCGTATGGGAAAGAGCCAAGGGAGAATTGCGCTCGATAGTAGGCGAAAAGGTCTACGAGAGCTGGTTTTCCAATCTGGAGTTGTCCGACGCAACGGACGACTCGCTGACGCTTTCGACCGACACGGAATTCGCCGAAATATGGATTCGCGACAACTATATGGACGTGTTGTCCAACCAGATTTCGATGGCGGCAAACCGCAAGATGAAAGTGGAACTCGTTGCCCGCGAGGATTTTTCCGCCGAGGAATCCGCCCGCCGCGAAGAGCGTTTTGTCCGTTTCCGCGCCCCCAAGGAAAAGAAGCCGACGGCGGTCATTCCCCCGTCGATAAACCCGCGCAATACGTTTGAAAGTTTTGTCGTTGGGGAAAGCAACAGATTTGCCCACGCGGCGGCACTGGCTGTGGCGCAAAACATCGGGGTTGCGTACAATCCGCTTTTCATATACGGAGCTACGGGCTTGGGGAAGACGCACTTAATGCACGCAATCGCCCACTTTGTGCTCAAGAACAACAGGGAGGCTTCGATTGTCTACATTTCGTCGGAAAATTTTGTCAACGAATATGTTGCAGCTTTGCGCGAGGGCGGAATCGTCAACTTCCGCAAACGCTACCGCAACACCGACGTTCTGCTGATTGACGACGTTCAATTCTTCGCGGGCAAGGAACGCTGTCAGGAGGAATTTTTCCATACATTCAACGAACTGTTCGAGTCGGGCAAACAGATAGTTTTGTCGTGCGACAAGCCGATAAACGAAGTTGCGGACATCGAACAACGGCTTGTTTCGCGCTTCGGTTGGGGGGTGTCGGTCGACATTCAGCTGCCCGACTACGAAACGCGCCTTGCGATTCTCCAGAAAAAGGCGGCGACGTTGGGGCGCGACATCAATATCGAGCCGCAGGTTCTCGATATGCTCGCCAGAAAATTCACGAAGAGCATTCGCAGAATGGAGGGCGCACTGACGAGCCTGATAGGCTACGCGTCGCTCGTAAACACCGAGAACACAATAACTTTAGAAAAGGCAAAAGAACTTCTCGCCGACTCCATTTGCGAGGAGGACGAAAGCCCCGCGACGAAAGTCGAGAAAATCCAGAAAAAGACGGCGGAATTTTTCAATATTGACGTAGCCGAAATAACCGGCCGCCGCCGCCCCGCCAACATAGTGCTGGCAAGACAGGTTGCGATGGTAGTTGCGCGTCGGAAAACGACACTTTCGTTGCAGGAAATCGGAAGACTTTTCGGCGGGCGCGACCACGGAACGGTAATGCACGCAATGCAGGTAATCGACGAGGCGATAAAACACAACGCCAACTTGAAGAACAAGTTGGAATACCTCTACAAACTCTTCCCGTAGGGCGGGCGGCTAAGAAAAACCGAGTGGCGAAAGTCGGGCAAATTAGTTCCGACGCCACAAGTTCAGCCCCATTAGCCCCTTTCCAAAACTTGCAATTACGCAAAACCCATCGAAAGAATCCGACAGGCAATATTGCATACATAAAAATTCCGCTTGGTAGCTGAAATTCAGTAAGCCCCACAGCATGCCGACTAATCTCCCCGAAAAATTTGGGTCGCAAGTCAATAGACGGCAATTAAATACAAAAAAAACTTGCTCCCGCACATCGGTTTTTGAATTTCACAAGTAATCGCGAGTCCCCAAAAAATGAGGGAAGCTCGAGGGGGAAGCGTCCCTCTCGACAGCAGGAGCGGCAACGCCGCGCCCTGCGCGCTACGATTCCGCAAAAGGAGCGAAGCGACTTTTGCAGTAATATTCGGGGGCTTCCGCCCCACAAAAAGCTTCCCGCCAACCGAGCTCACAATCAGAAACAAGTACCCCATTGGGTACAAAAAAAGTGGGGAAGTTTTACATAAAAACTTCCCCAAATCAGATTCAATCGCCAAATCTCCGTCGAGGGAGCTCGAGGGGCGAGAGCCCCTCAAAAGGGCAAAAGCCCGTTTTGAAATACACTCGCAAAATTGCACTGCAATTTTGCTGTAATATTCGGGGCGCGTCGCCTACGAAAAGGGGCTTAACTGTCGCCCCCTTTGGCATTTCTGCAAGCAGAAATCGCCAATCCCCTCCCAATTGCTCCACGGTTTCGGTTTTTGGCTACGTTCAGACGGTGGCTTTGGTTTTTGAACCGCGATGGCGTGCGTACGGCGGACTGGCTAAAACTTGCGTATTGGGGGGATATGCCGAATTCCCATCACAGGGGAGCTCGAGGGGCCAAAGCCCCTCGAAAGGGCTTGTCAAACTG
>DJPO01000102.1:13939-19054 GCA_002437405.1 Opitutia bacterium UBA6410
AACTGCGATGGCGTGCGTACTAATAGTACGTACCCATTGCAGTTTCTTCCCCGAAACGCCGTTTGGGCGGTAGTTTCACAAGCCCTACTTGACGTCGACCCACGCGGCATTATTCTTGTTGCTTTCGAGACATGCGTCGATGAAAGCCAAGCCCATTCTGCCGTCGAGAACCGTCGCATACCTTGTGTGGTCGTAGGAGAAAGGCTTTCCTTCTTTCCACGCGCGAACGTCCTTTTCGAATTCGCGGTGCAGACGCGCATACGCATCGTGGAAACCTTCCGCATGACCCGCGGGAATCTTGGGTTCTTTGAGGAGAGCTTCGGGAATGTCGCCGAAGAAGCCGTCGTTGGGCATAACATTGCCGCGCCAGTAAACTCTGTCGGGCTGGTTGGGGAGCATAATCTTGACCTTTTCGGATTCTTCCTGACGCCAAACCAAAGTGCCCTTCGAGCCGACAACTTCAATCGCGAGGTCGTTTCTGTGGCCGATGCTGATCTGAGAAGCTCTTACCATCGCCTTTGCGCCGTTGGAAAGTTCGCAATAGACGGTCGAGTGGTCGTCGAGCATATTGACGATGGATTCCATGTGAGCGGAGACCTTGGCAACGTCCAAGCCCGTTACGAAGCGCAACTGCATGAGAGCGTGCGTGCCGATGTCGCCGAGGCAGAGCGAACCGCCCGAGAACTTGGGGTCGAGACGCCAGTTCGGGATTTTGCTCTTTTGCGCGAGCCAGCCCTGAATGTAGGAGGCGTCGACCCAGCGAATGTCGCCGAGAAGCCCGCTTGTTACGATGAAGCGCGAGAGCCAGGAAGTCCAGTGCCCGAGGTAGGTGTGGGCGACCGCGAAGGGCAAGCCGCGCTTTGTGGCTTCGTTAGTGAGAATGTCCGCCTGCTCGCGGTTTACGGTAAGGGGCTTTTCGCACATGACGGGAATGCCCGCTTCGATAGCCTTGAGGGCGGGGTCGAAGTGCACGAAGTTGGGAGTTACGATGAGAATGTAGTCGAGCCGCTGGTCTTCGGGTAGATTTTTCTGGTCGTTGATCATATCGACATACGATTCATAGCCCTTGATGGGGTACGGCCAGTTTTCGGCTTCGCTCATCGCGATCTTCGGATCGGGGTGGAGAGCACCGGCAACGACGCGGCGCGTGCCATCGGAGAAAATCGCTTTTTGGTGGGGTTGGGCGATGAACGCGCCGCAACCGCCGCCGACTAATCCTACATTGAGAGGTCTGGGAGATGCCATTTTTTATCCTTTTTTTATGATTTGAAAATTCACAAAAGCGGGCGCAAACCAATGCGCCGCATAAAAGTAAAGTTAGCACGATACCGCGCGGATTCAACAATTTTTTTCGAAGGAAAAGAAAATGTCGCAAAAATATCGCCAATTTATCGCAAATTTTTGACTCCCCAACGAGATTCTGGGAAAAATTTACGAGGCAAATAAAACCGAAAAAATACGCACAACTCCGCTCCACAAAAGGGAAAGAAACACTCGCGCCGAAATCAAACAAACGCATAAAAACAAAAAAATACTCGGGACGGGACTCGAACCCGTACGGCCGTTAAGCCAGCGGATTTTAAGTCCGCTGCGTCTACCATTCCGCCACCCGAGCTTTTCGCGGTTGTATCCCGAATGAATATTCAAAAAATCCGCGCCAAGTCAAAACCATTTTTTGTTTTGTCTTGAGTGCGGAGAATTGCGGGGTGGCGGCGGAAAAGTAGCGGGAAACTACCCGCGGTGCCCCGCCGTCGACGGAATTTCGGAGGGCGAGGAGAGCGGCATTTGCGCGAAAAACATCAGCGCACAAAGCGAAAGGAGCATCGCAACAACCCACCGTTTTTCGACGACATCGCGTATCCCGAAACACGCGTTGTAGAGCATAATCCAGAGCGGCGATGTCAGAGTCAGGGCACTCAGATACGCGGGGTCAGGGACATACAGCGACGCCAAATTGCCCGTAAAAATCGTGAGCGAACTCACAACCGCCATCGAAATTCCGCCCGCCAACACATGATGCGTCCGCAACTGCGCCGCGAGCATTCCAGCGCCGTTCGAATACGCATAGACGCCCAAGTTTATCGAGCCGCTAATGAAAATCGCGCACAGCGGATAATAGACGGCGGCACTCGCAAAACCAGCCTCCGCCATCGCCTCCTTTCGGACTATCATCATGACGGCGAGCACCACGACAGCCGGCAGCAAATACGATGTCTGCGCGCCGCTCCCGCCGCCGCCCGCCGACATCTTTTTGAATGAAAAACATATCGCCGAGACTGACGCCAAAATCACCAGAAGAACCGACGGAGTTTTCACAAGCTCGACGAATCCCGCGAAATCGATAATCCACCAAAACACCAGTCCGAAAGGCACAGCCAGCATACTGATTCGCGAAGTCGCCCCCGCCCCGAATTTCGCCGACGCCGAATAAAGCCGCGACGAAAAAAACGCCGAAAGCAGCCCCTCCGCGACAATCAACCACCAAAATAAATGGCTTTTCGGGAACGGGACAAACAGCGCGGCGGGCGAATATATGAGCGCAACGCCCACGCCCCTCATTCCCGAAATCAGCGAGCCGTCCAGCTTGTATTTTTGATTCACGAGCATAGTGCCCGCATTGAAAAGCGCGAAAAGCAAACCTGCGACAAACCAGACCATAGTAGCCTTTGACGCCGCATCGCGCGAAAAGTTCCCGCCCGCAAAGGCGAAGCCGTAGCACTACCCGCAGACTCCGTTAGTGCGCAAGAAACGCAAACGCCGAGCAAAGCAGCAACGCCGCGCCCGTCACAGCCGTCCCCCAGCGAGCCAAAAACGACGTGTCGAACTTCAGCACATTAAGCCCCGCCATCAGCGCGGCAACAGCGGCAGCCATTGTGGCAATCGTGGCGAGCGAAAACGCCGCCGCAACGGCAAACGCCCCGAGCCACTCGCCGCCCGCTGCGGGATACATCACGAGCGGCAGCAGGACTTCGCAGGGACCGAAAGTGAAAATCAGAAACAATGCCCAGAAATTCGCCCTGTCGGAAAAATTTGCGCCAACCTTCGGGGCTTTGTCGCAACCGTCCGAAGCAACGCACGCCGTGCCGTCGCAATGCAAATGCACCGCGCCCGAAAACCCCCTGTACAGCCCGACTATAAAATATACGGCGGCGAAAACAAAAAACGCCCATTTTACGAAATTCCCGCGCACAATGTCCAAATCCGACAATACCCCGACCCCCGCGCCGCAGAAAATCCCGACAAGCGCGACCGACAGCGACGAAACCGCATGCCCCGCCCCGCACGCCAGCACGAGCCGCAATGTCCGCCCGATTCCCCAGTTGCGGGATTTCGCAATCGCCGCAAACGGCAGGTAGTGCGCGGGGTTCACGAGCGTGTGCCCCGCCCCGATGAGGGCGGCAACCGCCGCAAACATAAAAATGTCGGAAGAACCGTTCATATTTTAGGATAAAAGTGCGCCATTCGATAAAAACGCGCCGTTTTTACATTATACATTTTCCGTCAAGAATTGTTGCCGTAAAAAACGGGGAAAAACTGAAAAATTTTCCGCTTGACCGCAAGTCGGCAATCTGCACAATACAACGAAATATTCTCCGAAAAGGGGAAAATCCAAGAAGAAGAAGGAGGTGAATTAAAGATGCCAGTAGAAGTAAAACTCCGCAAGGGGGAAGCAATGGAAAAAGCGTTGCGCAGACTCAAGAAGAAGCTCGACAGAGAAGGCGTAATCCGCGACATCCGCCAGAAGAGATATTTTGAAAAGCCCAGCGAAATCAAACGTCGCAAGAACAAGGTGGCAGCTTTCAATAATATGCTCCGTCAGCGCTACGAAAACCGCTAATCGCGGCGTAGCCCCAACAGCAAACACGGCGACGCCTATTCGGCAGTCCGCCTCCTACAAAACCCCGCACTTTTGCGGGGTTTTTTGTGCCCGCATTGTAAAACTGCTAAAACAAGATCTCCGTCAGCCAAGAGCATGGCATTGCTTTTCAAATAGATAGCAATTACAAAACAATTATAGCTTTACGAAACAATAAATACGCTTCGTTTTATATTAGGGAATAAACTTGTCTAAAAAAAAAGCCAAGTATTGCACCCAAAATCATTAAAACGACAGACCAAAACGGTTTCTCGTAAAAACGCAAACGCGCCCAAGCGATTTCCGCCTTGTTGTCTTGTATCAAATGATGGATTTCATTGTACTTTGCCGTCGATTCTTGAAAGTATTCTATTGCCTCGAGTTTCGATTTTGCCTCGGCAATCTTGGCGTTGTACGTCAGTTTTTCGGCTTCGTTGGCTAATTCCGCGTATTTTATGTAAAATTTCCCCGAATCTATTCTCTCAATATTTACCCGCTTTTCGAGTTGCGACATTTCCTCCCTGTAAAGCGAGTTCAGAATTTTCAAACAGTCGAGGATTATCCGCATATTGTGCCCTCGGGCACATTCCATTTGCCTTTCTTTAAATTCTTCGTCCACATCGTCAAAATAGCATCTTGCAATATGGTCGTGAATTGCGCGGATTTCATTTAAAACCGGAATGGGCAAACGCTCTTGCGTAGCTTCAATCTGGGCTATGAGCGGCTTAATTGTCTGATTATATTCCCTATAAATGTCGGAGAAGCTACATTTGCTCATAATCGCAAGTAATATTGCCCTTTTTGTCAAACCCGATAAAACGCTTCAACGCCATGTAAACCGAACCGCGCCCGCATACGGTATAATTGAACCCAATGCGGATTTTCCGTCCGCTTTTGCGTTCAATATGCTCGTCAATTTCGCCAGCCGTGCGCCTTTTTATTTCGTCAAAAGGCATTCCGACATCTCTGGAAATTATTTTTTTGAGAGCGGGATTGAGGGTTATCGTATTCATTGTTCTATGATTAGACCATACACGGAACGGATTTTCCACCTTTTTTTTCTAAAAATTTGACAAACCGACTGTTTTTATCGCCGTATTTTCAAATTACCATTGTCCTGTCAAAAACCGCCTGCGGTACATGTTTTGGGATTTCCCAAATTGCGGCTTTGCCAATCGCATTTTTTCAATATAAAAACAAAATAAATCTGGAAAATTTTTTTTAAATTTTTAATAAAAAAGCCTTGACATCGGGGGGGG
>DJPO01000102.1:19117-28123 GCA_002437405.1 Opitutia bacterium UBA6410
AAATAATACTATGAAAAAAATAATATCGACATCAATAACTGCCCTTTTGCTTACGGCTGCGGGCGCGTCCGCCGATACCTATTTCTTCTCGGGAAATGGTACGGATTTTGACAACGTTTCGAACTGGTATAAAATTACCTCCGAAAGTTCACCGTGGACAAATAAGAGCATGCCGCAGGGCAAAGAACGCCCCCTTTACACGGACTCGTATACTGGAGAAAAGCTCAACAACTCCTACACCTATGCCAATGCAACCCAAATGCCGACGGCGAACGACGACATCGTATTCGGTATTTACTACTTTGCGGAGCAGGACAAAACCGAAAATGCAAAATTCCCCGCATTGAAAAATTCAATCACGGTAAAGAATTTTCTAACCCGCACGCACGGCAGCCCCAAATTTATATTGGGTAATTCGGACGAATCCGCCGCGGGCAGCGAATTCATATTCAAAACGGGCGAAGATCTGCTTTCGGCATACGACAATTCCATCGACTTCACTATCGACGCCAACGCAAAACAGTCGGCGTTCAGAATGCAGATTGGCGGGAAAATCAACAGCTTCACGGACAATACCAAATACGCGAATTTCGGCAGCGCAAGCAGGGGTTTTGACTCCATCGAAGCGGGTTCGGTTGTAGCAAACATTCACTACAATTTCTTCGCAAAGAAATTGATTGTAAGCGGCGACTTCACCTATGGTAGCAAACTCAAAAACGAAAAGCGCACAAGCTCGTTCAACTTCATCGACCTCAAAGACGGCGAAGTTGCGGTGTCAATCGACGGCAAGCTCTCCAAATCGGAAGACTACAAAATCAACCTCGACTTCACCAACGCAAACCTCGGCGAAGGCGAAAGCTACACGCTCATCGGCGCGGGCTCTGTCGAAGGTTTTGATCTGACCGACTACACGAAGGATTTCAATCTTATCGGTATCGACGACGCCGACATCAAGTCGCTGGCATGGAACGGCAACTCGCTCGTTCTGACAACCGCCGTCCCCGAACCTGCGGCAATCGCCGCCGTTTTGGGTGCAATCGCCCTCGGATTTGCCGCATACCGCCGCCGCAAGTAAGACTGGTCGCTGGTTATTTAGTCAATTTCGACAACAAAGAAAAGCGCGGATTCCCGCGCTTTTTTTGTTGGTGTATTTTCCCAACGTTTTCTTGATACTTTCTTTTTTGGAGACGCTTTCCCGCTCCAATTTTCCAAAGCTTTCTTGGCGGATTTTGCGGCATTTTGCCGCCCTATTCCGCGCCGCAGACGTTCGGCGACAAGTAAAAAATTATTTCTTCAAAAACAGAGTGCGGCGGACGAGTTCGTCCACGATTTTCCGCTCCGTCCCCTGCGGGATTTTCAGATAGCGGCAGCGTCCGTTGTCGGTGGGAGTGAATTTTGTTATTTCGCCTTTGCCGACTTCAACCGTCCCGATTTCCGAAACGTCAAAATATTCGGGAGAGAACGCGAACAGTACGCTCGTCAAGTCCCACAGGCGCGTGTCGATTATCGAAAATTTGCCGTCTTTGTATCCGCAATACTGTTTGTAGGCGAGCCCAACGGGGCTGTCGGGGAGAAAGCCCGAAAGCGCGGAATCGTTCGGGAAGCCCAGTTCCATTCCGACCTCGAAGCCACTCAAAAACACGGGCGCGGGCGGATTTTCGAGGAAGAATTTGGCGGAGGGCGCATCGGCGAAGACATTGAATTCGCGGTTGACTTTTGGCGCGTTTTTCGACGTTTCGTACTGTCCGCCCATAACCGAAAAATATTTTATTTTTTTCGCCATCAGCTCACGCCCCGAAAGCGGGGAGATGTCGTCGGGCGCGGAGCGCAAAATAGCCGCGATGTTTGTCGAAAAGCCCACTGAAATGTAGACGACGCTCCCGTCCTCGGATTGCGCCAAGACTTTTCTGGCAAGTTTTACCGAATCTATAAGCTTCGCGCCGTGCATTATGTTGCGCGGGTATTTGAAAGAGCCGTCGGGATTTTTCAAATCGCAGACAGGCGGCGCGTAATTGCCGTCGGGCGATCCGCAGACAATCGAAACAATCCCCTTTTCCGCAATCCCGACTGGAATTTCGAAGCCATAGCGGCAGTTCATAATTCCGACAAATTCGGCGGAATACGGGGAGTCTTTGCTAATCAAAATTGCGGCAATGTCGGCTTTTCCCTCGGACGCATAACCGTAGAGCATTGCGAGCGCGAGGGCGTCGTCTACATCGTTACCCATATCGGTGTCGAAAATCACGCGCTGCGGGGCGGCGAAGAGTTGGAGGCACGCAAAGAGCGCGGCGACGGCGGCAAGTAGTCTTATTTTCATAATTTGCGGAAGTTCGGTTTTATTTTAGTGGGCAAAGAAAAAACACTCCGCCCGATTTCAAAAGTAGCCAAAATACACGGCAAACATAAGTCAATAGCAAATGGCGGCTTTCCCGAAAAATCCGCCGCGCCCGACGCCCGTCCCGCCCCGCGGGCAAAATATCGCTTGATAGACTCCGAATTATCCGTTTATATATACAGTCTATGAACGCAAAATTTTTGAAGAAATCCGCAGCCGTGTTTTTCGCGGCAGTTTTCGCCTGCGCGGCGTTCGCCGACAAAGCCGAAATCAAAAAGGAAACCATAAACATTTGGCCCAAAGGACAAATGGCGGGAATGGACGCCGACAAAGTCTCGGCGAAAAAGACTACCGAAACTCCCCGACTCTCCCTCTATCTGCCCAAGACCGACAAAAAGACGGGCTTTATGATAATCTGCCCAGGCGGCGCGTATATGGGCTTGGCGAGCGGGCACGAAGGCACGGAAATCGCCGAATGGCTCGCGGACGAAGAAATCCCCTGCGCAATCCTGTACTACCGAGTCCCCAATATGCCCAACGGCGCGTTGATGGACATTCAGCGCGCGATAAAGCTCGTGCGCTCGAACGCCGAAAAGTGGAACATCGACCCGAATAAAATCGCGATAATGGGCTTCTCGGCGGGCGCAAACCTCTGCGCGCGCGCCTCGACGCAGTTCGACACCCAGACCTACGCGCCCGTCGACGCCGCAGACTCCCTTTCGCCGCGCCCCGACTTCACGGGACTAATCTACCCCGCCTACTGCGACAAGCCCGGCAACGACAAACGTTGGAAAAACAAGGATCTCCCGCCCGCCGACACCGACTACAACACGCTCTATGCGCTCGCGGAAAACCTGAACATCACAAAGAACACGCCGCCTGCGATAATTATCCAAACGCAGGACGACTACTACGCCAACGCGGCAATTGCATACTACCTTGCGCTCAAAAAGAACAGAGTCCCCGCGAACCTCTTTATGTTCGACAAGGGCGGGCACGGCTACGGTCTGCGCAACAAGACCAACTTTGTCCGCGAATGGAAGGACATCTTCGAGGACTGGCTCGAGCTAAACAACTTCGACGGAGAAAAATAATATGTACCTGAAATCGACAATCGCATTGTTCGCCGCGTGTGCAACACTCGGCGCGTCCGAAATATCCGCAATCTGGCCCGACGGCAAAATGCCTGGGAAGGCAACCGACCAAAAGGAATGGTCGAAAGTCGGCGATACGTGGATAGGCAAAAAAGACAAAGTCCTGATGATTGGCAATGTCTCCAAACCCACAATCGAACTGTTCAAGGCGGACACGAAAACGCCCGCGGGCTTCGTGGTAATCTGCCCCGGCGGCGGATACGGAATCGTCGCGTACGAACACGAGGGCACGGAAATCGCCCAGTGGCTCAACAAGCAGGGGGTCTCGGCTATGGTTCTAAAATACCGCGTTCCCAACAACCCCGAGGGCGCACTGATGGACGCCCAGCGCGCCGTCAGACTCGCGAGGGCGAACGCCGAAAAGTGGAACATCAACCCGAATAAAATCGCGATAATGGGCTTCTCGGCGGGCGCGAGCCTCTCGGCGAGGGCGTCGACGCGCTACAACGAAAAACTCTACGCGCCCATCGACGGAGCCGACCTGCTCTCCGCGCGCCCCGACGCGACGATTCTAATCTACCCCGCCTACTGCGACGAAGCGGGCAACAACAAACGCTGGAATAAATCCGACAACGGACAACGCCACGACTACAACGGCATGTACAAAATCACGGGCGACCTCCCCGTAACCAAGGACACCCCGCCCGCGTTCATCGTCCAGACGCTCGACGACGGACTGGTGAACTCGGCGATTTCGTATTTCCTCGCGCTCAAGGAACGAAAGATTCCCGCAAGTGTCCATATCTTCCAGAGCGGCGGGCACGGCTACGCGCTGCGCAAGCTCGACAAGCCCGTCGACGAATGGGAGGATTTGCTCGAATCGTGGCTCGAGGCAAACAACTTCACCGCCGAACTTAAAAAATGAGAATCGAAATTTTCCCGCTCGGGCCGATAGACACGAACGCCTATCTGGTCTCCAACCCCGAAACGCGCGCGGCGGTGCTAATCGACGCGCCGTTCGGCGCGGCGCAGACAATCGGCGCGCAACTCGAAAAAGAGGGGCTGAAACTCGAAGCCGTGCTGCTCACGCACGGGCACTGGGACCACATCGGCGACGCCGCGAAAATCGCGGAGCTTTGCAAAGTTCCGATTGTCGCGGGCGAAGGCTCGCGCGGGATAATCGAAGACCCGCAACTCCAGCAAAGATACCTGTTCGCGGGCGACGAGCTCGAGCCCGCAAAGGTTGCCGTTTGCCCCGAAGACAGGCAAACTCTCGAATACGCGGGTCTTAAAATAAAATGTATTGCGGTGGACGGGCACTGCCCTGGAAGCATCGCATACGTCATTGAAGACGGCGGGAAAACATACGCCTTTGTCGGCGATTTGATTTTCCAAAACAGCGTCGGAAGAACCGACCTGTGGGGCGGCGACTTCCAGACGCTCGCGCAGTCCGTCAAAAAAATCTACGCCCTGCCCGACGACACGGAAATCCTCTGCGGGCACGGCGAGCCGACGACAGTCGGAATCGAAAAACAGACAAACCCATTCGTCCGCGCCTGATATGCCCTCCCCCGAATTTTACATGACCCGCGCACTCGAGCTCGCCAAACGCGGCTGGGGCGCGACATCGCCAAACCCGATGGTCGGCGCGGTGCTCGTAAAAAACGGGGAAATCATCGGCGAGGGCTGGCACACGAAAGACGGTGCGCCGCACGCGGAAATCGAGTGCCTGAAAAGCGCGACGCAGTCCCCCGAGGGCGCGGATTTGTACGTTACGCTCGAGCCGTGCAGCACGCACGGGCGCACGGGCGCGTGTTGCGACGCAATCGCGGCGGCGAAAATCGCGCGGGTCTTCGCGGGGACGTCCGACCCGAATCCCGCGCACGCGGGGCGCGCAAAAGCGGTGCTCGAATCGCGCGCAATAGCCTGCAAAATCGGGATACTCGAAGAGCAGTGCCGCGAACTCAATTTCATCTTCAACCGCACAATCGTGGCGCAAACTGCGTTTGTCGCGCTCAAATACGCCGTCAGCGCGGACGGCAAAATCGCCCGCAGGCGCGGCGAACACACGCAGATTACGGGCGAGGCCGCGCGGGCGGACGCGATGGTCTGGCGCAAGCTCTTCTCGGCAATCGGCGCGGGCTACGGGACGCTCGTTTCAGACGACCCGAAGCTCACTTCGCGAATCGAGGGGACTGACGACACCTGCGCCGTAAGGCTGATTTTCGACGCTGCGCTAAGGCTTGCCGACACCGAAAACATCGGAAAATTTGCGGTATTTTCGGACAAATTCGCCGAAAAAACCCGCGTAGTCTGCGCGAGCCAATCCGACACCGCGCGCGAAAAACTGCTGGCAGCCCGCGGCGTAAACGTTATGCGAATCGACGCGCCGTCGGACTCGCCCGAATTTTGGGAAAAGCTAAAAAAACGCCTTTGGCGGGAGCGCATTGCGTCGTTATATATAGAGGGCGGCGCGGTTTTGCTGAACTCGTGCGCAAAGGCGAAGGCGGCGGATTTTGCCTTCGAATACACAAACCCGAATCTCGAGCTTGGCGGCGGCGCGCTGCGGCTTTGGGAAGGAGAAAGGCCGTTCCGCTTCGCCGCGCCGAAAAAGCTCGAGCTTGGCGCGGACACGCTCGAATACGGAGAAATCGAATACAAATGAACCCCGATACGATAAAAAACTATTTCGACAAGCCGCAGGTCGTAGCCGACTACGCCGCGGCGGCGGAAAACGTCGGGCTTTGGAATTCGGAAAGGAAAATATTCTTCTCGAAAATCGGAAAAGAGGAAAAAATTCTCGAGCTTGGGTGCGGCGCGGGTAGAATCTCGCTCGGGCTATGGGAGAACGGCTACCGAGACATCACCGCAACCGACTTCGCCCCCAATATGGTTGCCGCCGCGCGCGAAATTTTCGCCCGCCGCAACGCCGACATCAAAACGCGGGTCTGCGACGCCATAAACCCAGACTTCGAAGACGAATCGTTCGACGCGGTGATTTTCGGCTTCAACGGGCTAATGCAGATCCCCAAGTCCGAACGCCGCCGCAAGGCGGTATCCGAAATCTTCAGAATCCTGCGCAGGGGCGGACGCTTCATTTTCACGACCCACGACCGAGAAGCCCCCCGCAACCGCGACTACTGGAACGCCGAAAAACGCCAGTGGGCGACGGGCTCGCAGCAGCCGTCGCTGGACGAATTCGGCGACATATTCTACGAGGGCGACCACGGCGGGATATACATACACTCCCCCGCGCGGGCGGAAATCGAATCGGCGCTGACAAGCGCGGGCTTCGCGTCGATTTTCTCGAGCGCGCGCCGCGACATCGCCGAAGAGCCGCCCGCCGTGGAGGATTTCTCCGACGACTGCATTTTCTGGAGCGCACGAAAAAGGTAAAAAAATGAAATTTCTAAAAATAATCCTGATGGCACTAATATCGGCAAATCTTTCGGGCGCGCCGCGTCTTGCGACCGACGACGCCCTGCTCGTAAAAAAACTCCCGAACGCAATGACGGTCGCGGTGATGAAAAACTCCGAACCGCCCGACCGCGTGTCGATGCGCCTGTTGATAAGGCGCGGCTCGGCGCACGAAACGCAGTCCGAGCGCGGGATGGCGCACTTCCTCGAGCACATGGCGTTCAACGGCACGAAAAACTTTCCCTCGGGCGATATGGTCGAGTACTTCCAGCGGCTCGGAATGGCGTTCGGCGCGGACACAAACGCCCACACGGGCTTCACCGAAACCGTTTACAAACTCGATATGCCCGAAGTCTCGCCCCGCCTGCTTTCGGACGGAATGAAGCTCCTGCGCGACTACTGCGACGGAATGCTTCTGGGCGAAGACGAAATCGACAGGGAGCGCGGCGTGATTATCGCCGAAATGAAATCGCGCGACACCACCGAATACCGCAAGGCCGTCAAGGAAATCGCCCACTATTTCAAGGGGACAATCTTCCCCGACAGAATGCCCATCGGCGACGAGGGCGTCATCAAAAACGCGAAAAGAAGCGACTTCGAGGCGTTCTACCGCGCTACCTACCGCCCCGAAAACGCGGTGCTGGTCGTTGTCGGCGACGTAAAACCCGACGAGATTTTCGCGCTCGCCGAAAAGACTTTCGAGTCGTTCAAGGGCGACGAAAAATACGCGCCGCGCGGCGACGACTTCGGCAAACTGGAAACCGAAAAATCCGCCCAGTCGCTAATCGACGCCGCAGCCCCCGACGCCGACTGCGTCTACGACTGGCTCGAAAATTCGGCGAAGTCCTACGCGACAGTTTCGGTATCGAAGCAAGTTCCCGCAGGCGAGACGCTCGAGAGCAGAATCGAGGACACGCGCCTTACCGCGGCAATCTACGCGGTCAACGCGCGCTACGCGAAAGTCGCCGACACCGAAGGCTCTGGGATAACGAACGGCTCGGCGGGAATGTTCGATTTCGGCAGATTCGCGCGCACGGTGATTTTCAACGCCGAGTCGCCCGTGGGCAAGTGCGCCGACGCGCTCGCGGAAAACTTCAGGCAGGTTTTCGGAATCGACGACATCTCCGAAGCCGAGCTCGCCGCCGCCGAGAAAAAACTCCTCCAGACGCTCGAAAGCGCGATAGCCGCAAAGGGCACGCGCAAAAACAAATCGCTCGCCAACGAAATCGTCTCGGCGTTCTCCGACGGCGAAACCTTCACGTCGCCCGAAGACGACCTCGAAATCGCCAAATACGCGCTCGCAAACTTCACGGCAAAGGACGCCTCCGCGCTGCTCAGAAAACAGTTCGCGAACTCCAAAGTAAAAGTGTTCGTCTCCGACTCCGCGCGCGACATTCCGCAGGCGGAGCTTGAAAAACTCGTCGGCGAATCGTTCGTGGCGGCGAAAAATTCGCGCCACAACCCCGAAATCTTCGCGCCCGTGAACCTCGAGTTCGCCAAATTCGACAAGGCGGGCAAAATCGCCGACGTGCGGGAGGAAAAGGAGCTGGGGATAAAAATGTACGGCTTCGAAAACGGCGTGCGCCTGAACGTCAAGCAGACGGATTTCAGCAAAGACGAAATCAGAATCAAAATTTCGTTCGGCAACGGGCTGCTCGACATACCCGCCGACAAGCCCGAATACTACGCGGCAATCTACGCGCTGACGGCGGGCGGGACGAAATTCCAGAGCGCGGCGGAAATATCGTCGGCAATGTATACGATGAAAATGTCGGTCGCCCCGAGCATTTCGGGCAACAGTTTCGAGATAAACGCGGCGTGCTCTCGCAAATACTTCGACTCCGCAGTGTCGCTCGCGGCGACGACCGTCGCGGCGGCGGGCTTCAGGGAGGACGGCGCGGATTCCCTGCGCAAATTCGGCGAGGCGTTCTACCGCGACTACGCGACTAACCCGTCCGCAAAAATGATGTTCGCGGCGTTCAAGCTGTTCGACTCGCCGATTGCGAAAATCCCGGGGAACGAAAGAAATTTCCGCAAAATAAAAATGTCCGAAATCGCCGCGTGGCTCGCCCCGATTCTCGAAAAATCGTATATGGAAATTTCGATAGTCGGCGACGTTTCGCAGGAGGAGGCCGCCGCGAAAATCGCCGAAACGTTCGG
>DJPO01000102.1:28214-35233 GCA_002437405.1 Opitutia bacterium UBA6410
GCTGACATACCGCACGAAGGACGAACCGCGCTCGGTCGCCGCAAAAATGTGGCTTTCGGGCGGGCGCGAAGACCCGAAGAAAATGCGCATCGCAAACGTCCTCTCGTCGGTATTCGACGACGTTTTGCGCAAGGACATTCGCGAAAGCGAGGGCAAGGTCTACAGCCCCTTTGCGTACAATTCGCCAAGCACGTGGGTCGCCGACTTCGGACTGCTCACCGCCGCGACTTTCGTCGCCCCCGAGTACAACGCCGAAATCCTCGAATCAATCGAAAAATGCGCGCAAAAGACCGCAAAGAAAATCGACGAAGACGAATTCGAGCGCGCGAAAATCCCGCTCACAAAGGAGGTCGAGGCAAACCTGCGCAAGAACTCGTACTGGCTCAACGCGGTGCTGAACCTCTGTCAGGCAAAGCCCGTGAACATCGAGCTCGCAAAGTCGATAAAAACGGGCTACGCGCAAATCACCCTCGAAGAAGTGCGCGCGGCGGCGGCGGAAATTTTCGGCGCAACCCCCTACCCGCTCACGATAACCCCCAAAGCCGACTCCGCGGATTAAAATATAGTTGAAAAATGCGGGTCAATCTGGGATATTGAACATCAAGCACAATGAATCCGAAATACAAACGCATAGTACTTAAACTCAGCGGCGAGGCTCTCAAAGACGTGGTCAACGGCGACCCCCTCGACTCGTCCATTCTCAAGAATCTCGCCATCTCGCTCAAGGAAATCCATTCGATGGGCGTGCAAATCTGCCTCGTCGTGGGCGGCGGCAACATCTTCCGCGGACTCAGCGGCGCGCAGGGCGGCGTCGACAGAACCACGGGCGACTACATGGGTATGCTCGCAACCGTAATCAACGGGCTCGCGCTGATGAACGCGCTCGAAAACGAAGGCGTCGCGGTCAGAGTCCAGACGGCAATCCCGATGGAAAAAGTCGCCGAACCCTTCATTCTCCGTCGCGCCGTGCGCCACCTCGAAAAGGGGCGCATCGTAATCCTCGTGGCTGGCACGGGCAACCCGTACTTCTCGACCGACACCACCGCCGCGCTGCGCGCAAGCGAACTCGGCGCGGACGCAATCCTCAAGGCGACAAAGGTCGACGGCATCTACGACAAAGACCCCAACAAATTCCCCGACGCCGTGAAGTTCGACAACATTACATACCTCGACGCGCTCGAAAAGCGGCTCGCGGTAATGGACTCCACCGCGTTCTCGCTGTGTATGGACAACCGCATTCCGATTATCGTCTTCAATATGAACAAACCCGGCAACATCAGGCAGGTAATCGAGGGCAAGAAAATCGGGACAATCGTCGAATAACTTTTTAAAACCAATCCAAAACTAAAGGAAAAAATCATGGACTTATCCACCGCTTTGAAAAACACGAAAGACGCAATGGCGAAAGCCGCCGCATACGTCGCGCACGAATTCGAATCCGTCCACACGGGCAAGGCGTCGCCGTCAATGGTCGAAAACGTGATGGTCGAAGCCTACGGCACGACATCGCGCCTGAAGGACATCGCCGCAATCACCACGCCCGACTCCTCCACAATCCGCGTACAGCCGTGGGACAAGGGAATTTTGAAGGACGTCGAAAAGGCGATTTTGGCGGCGAACATCGGCTTTACGCCCGCAGTCATGGGCGACGCAGTCCGCTGCCCCATTCCCGCGCTCTCGGGCGAACGCCGCGCGGAACTGGCGAAAATCTGCAACGAAATGGCGGAACAGGGACGCGTGAGAGTCCGCAACGTAAGACGCGAGGCAATCGACGCGTTCAAGAAGCTCCAAAAGGCGGGCGCGGCTACCGAAGACGACCTCAAGAAGTTCGAAAAGGAAGCCCAGAACCTCACCGACAAGAGCATCGCCGAAATCAACAAGCAGCTCGACGCAAAAGTCGAAGACCTCAAGCGAATCTAACACGAATCCTCCCGTCGGCGCGTCCCAAACGGCGCGCCGCGGCAATAATAAAAAAATGTCCGACATCTTCAATAAAAGGGTCGTAATAAAACTCGGCACGGGCGTGCTCACCAAGGGAATCGGGGAGCTCGACCTCGACCGCATGCGCTCGATTTGCGCGCAAGTCGCCGCCGCAATCAAAAACGGCTGGAGCCCGATTATCGTAAGCTCGGGCGCAGTGGGGCTTGGCATGGGGCGGCTCGGGCTGAAAAAACGCCCGAAAAAAATCAGCCAAGTGCAAATGTGCGCGGGCGTCGGACAGGGGATTCTCATTCAAACGTGGTCGGAACTCTTCGAATCGTACGGACTGTGCGTGGCGCAAATTCTGCTCACGCGCGACGACCTCGACCTGCGCCCCCGCCACAAGGCAATGCGCGACCTGCTCGACGAACTCCTCGAAAGGGGAATCGTCCCGATTATCAACGAAAACGACTGCATAAGCGCGGCGGGGCTGTATATGAAATTCGGCGACAACGACGTGCTAAGCTCGCTCGTTGCGGCGTTCTCGAAGTCGGCGCGCCTGATAATTTTGTCCACCGCCCCGGGGCTGATTGACATGAACGGCTCGGGCAAAATCATCAAAACCGTCAAAAAAATCGACGACTCCGTAAAGTCGCAGGCAAGCGGCACAACGAGCGCGACGGCGGTCGGCGGAATGGTGACAAAGCTCAAGGCGGCGGAAATCGCGACAAGCTCGGGCTGCGACGTCTACATCGCAAGCGGCGCAAGGGAAAACGCGATTACCGACATTCTCGCCGACAAAAACCCCGGGACGCACTTCGTCGCGGGCGCGGCAAACGCAAGCTCGAAGAAACGCTGGCTCGCGTACTTCGGCAGAACCACTGGAAGAATTTTGGTCGACGCGGGCGCGGCAAACGCCGTCCGCAACAAGGGCAGCTCCCTGCTGCCCGCAGGCGTCAGGGAAGTCGAGGGCGACTTCGACAAGGGCGAATTCGTGGAAATCGCCGACGCCGCAACGGGCGAACTCGTCGCGCGCGGACTCTCCGAAGAAAGCTCGGCGCGGATAAGGGAATCGCTCGGCGCACACGACAAAACCAAATGCGGGCACAAAGATGTAGTCGTCCACAGGGACAACCTCGTACTGATGTAAAAATATGCAAGGCGACAACAAAATAAAACTCGTCCGCGACTGCCGCGCAATGATGATTCCCTCGGGGCTCGACGTGACGCTCGCGGCGGGCAACGAAGTCGAAATCACCCACAGGCTCGGCGGCAACTTCACCGTCACGGGGACATTCGGAATGGCGAGAATCGACGGCAAAGACGCCGACGCGCTCGGACTGAATCCCAACGGCGCGTGCGAGCAAACGCGCGCGGAACAACCCGCCCCGACGCCCGAACAAAACGCCGCAACTGCTGCCGCAGCGGCGGACAATTCCCAAACCACCGAAAAAGATTTATGGGAGGCGGCGAGAACCGTCTTCGACCCCGAAATCCCCGTAAATATCGTGGATTTGGGGCTGGTCTACCGAATGGAAATGTTCGACGAACCCGACGGCAAGCGCGTCGAAGCCGACATCACCCTCACAGCCCCCGGCTGCGCAATGGGCCCGGCAATCGCCGACGATTTGAAAATGAGGCTCGAGTCGCTCGCGGGCGTAAAATCCGCAAAAGTGGACGTCGTGTGGGATCCGCCGTGGCATCAGGATATGATGAGCGAAGAGGCGCGAATGATTCTCGGCTTGGCATAAAAAAACGCGGACGCAAAGGAAATTTATTTTATGAAAATACTCGCAACAATCGCAACATTCGCAATGGCGGCGGCGGTCTGCGCCCAATCCGCAACAATAGCGGGCTCGGACTTGATAGACCAAATAAAAAAGCCGCTCGCCGCGACGCTGAAAAAACAGGGCGTTGACGCGCAAATCCTGCCGCAAGGGTCTTTCGCGGGGCTCGACGCGCTCCGCAAGGGCAAGGCGCAAGCCGCGATTGTCGCAATCCCGCGCGGCGACAAACTTCCCGAAGACGTGCAACTCTTCCCGTTCGGATACCTCACGGCATTCGTTGCGGTAAACTCGGCAAATCCGATAAACGAGCTGAAGACATCGCAGCTCTACTCGATATACTCCAAGTCAGCCGACCCGCGCTTGGATACGTGGGAGACGATGAAAGTCGCCAACGCCTCGCTCAAAAACATCACGGCGATAACAACAAGCCACTCGGATTCGGTAATCGTAGAGCTTTTCAAATACGCCGCGATGGACTCCACAAGCCTCGGCGACTGGGTAGTCGTCGCCAAGACGCCGAAGGAAGCGCAGGCACTGCTTGCCGCCAACAATTCGGCGATAGCGGTTCTCGGGAAAGTCAGGGAATCGGGCGCGCTGAAAATTCTCGCAATCGCCGACGACACCAACGGTGCTTCCGACAAATACGCATTCCGCCCCGACGCCGAAAACGTCTTCAACGGCGACTACTCGCTTTCGTTGCCCTTCTACGTTGCGGTAAAAAAAGACAAAATCGCCGAAAATAAAAAACTACTCAAGGCATTGCTCGCCGACGAAACCGCTTCAATACTCGATAAAGACATATTTTTCAGCGCTCCGAAAAATTCTCGAAAAAAATCGAATTTCGATATTGACATTTCCAAATAACACGGCACTATGGGTTGCATAATAATTTAACGCGGGCTTAGCTCAATTGGCAGAGCGCGACCTTGCCAAGGTCGAGGTTGTGAGTTCGAACCTCATAGCCCGCTCCACTTTCAAAAAAACCGACTTTTAAGTCGGTTTTTTTGTGTCTGTTTTTTTCGCTTTTTTAATTCCCGCAGAGCAAGCAACGCCACCCCTGCCCCAATGCGGATTTTTCACGAAGTATTGAGTCCAGTACTCCGCGAGCACTCCGCATCGCACTACATTTTCATATAAAGCAGCGGATACGGACGGCTCTGCTCGTCGAAATCGGTACGATTGCAGACTTTGAAGCCGAGGTGCTCGTAGAATCCGACAGCGCGCGGATTTTGTTCGTTGACCGTCAAACTGTCCAATCGGTATTTTTCGATTCCGTACTTCACAAGCCTGCGCCCAAACCCCCTGCCGAACATTGACGGGGCGACAAACAACATTTCCAAGCGGCGGTTTTCAATCCCCATAAAAGCGCAAAATTCGCCGCCGCTATTCACGGCAACAACCAAAGTTTTCACCGAGCGCAATCCCGAGCGTACATCGGGCTCGATTTCGTCGATTCGCCGATAAAAAAGTATGCGTTGCGGCGACGGATTCGCGCCAAAGATGCGTCAGCTTTTCAACCGCCTCCGAAGAGCGGGCAAGCAATTCCACGATATTTATAGAATTTTTTATAGCCCGACATTCCATAAAAGCACGCATATTTTTCGGAATCCGGCAACCCTGCCTCAAGCTTTCGGGTTCGACAAAAAAACGCGAAAAAGTTTTTCAAAAAAAATGCTTGCGTTCCAAGAATCCCAAACAATACTATAAAACAATCTTCCAGTATTGGGTAATGCGCGGTTGCGTTGCTTGCAATCAACACGCAAAATCCGAGCAACGAGATAAAGTAGATATAAAGTAATTTCTTTTTCATAAGTATAGACAAGAGGACGCCCCGCGCGTCCTCTTTTTTTGTGTAGGGGAAAGGGAGGCAACCCCGCGCACTCTCCTTTTTTGGCGAAAACAGAATACTTCGCGCGCCGCACACGCCCATTACATTATAGTAATTAAAACACAACGCAGCCCCACTAAATCCGCGTTCTTTTGCGCCCGTGCATATTTTATATTGACGGGCAAGCCCGCGCCGCGAATATACGTTTATGAATCCGCGAAAAATACTATTTTCCGCCCTGCTATTTTCAATGTGCGCCCTGACGGCGGCAGTGCAAAATCCGAATTGCGAAAGCGCAATGTGGAACGCCGCGTGGACAAAATTCTTCGGCGAAAAATCGCACGTTTTCTACGACATCATCGTATCGCACGACCCCGCAAAATCGCTGGAATTCGTGCCGACGCGCGCGCAAATCGAAAAGCTCGCCCCGCGCAACCCCAACGGCTACTCGACGGGAATGGAGGACGGAATGATTCTCGGCGGAATAATGATGTGCGCCGTGCTCGACAAATACGAAATCACGCACGACAAATCGCTAAAAGAATACGCCTCGAAAATTCTCGACGGAATGGCGAACTGCACGCTCTCGCCCCAAGCATACGGGTTCGTCGCAAGGGCTGTGAGCAACGACGGAACAAAAGCATTTTTCCCCGCAACCTCGCGCGACCAATACACGCACTGCGTATACGGGATTTGGAAATATTACAACAGCCCGCTTGCGGACGAAGCAGACAAGGCGTTGATGCGGAAAATCGCGCGGGCGATTGCCGACCGAATGATTGAAAAAATAACGCCCGCGACAAATTTCGACGCGCAAAACGCCGACAACATGCCCTCGACATTCGGGCACTCGAAGATGTGGAACGTAGAGCCGCACGAAGCCGCGAGACTGCCGATGATTTACGCCGTTGCGTGGGAGACAACGCGCGACGAAAAGTATCTGACCGAATACAAAAAGTACGCAAGCGAGGCGATAAAACAATCCGCCGATTTCCACAAAAAGTGGCTCGCGCCGTGGGCGCAGCTGCAAATGCAGGAGTCGCTCGAAGTAATGGCGGCGTTTGCGGAGACAAAGGAGCAGAAACGCGAGATAGAAAACATAATGAAAAGTTGTGCGGACATAGCGCGCAAAAGACTAAAAGAGGCGGCGGAGAAAATCAAAACAACCGACCTCTACAAAATGCCCTACAATCCGCTGACGCGTCCGATAATGGCGAACGGCAAGCCCGACATGGGCGGCAAAAACGGGGAATTGGACGACACGTTCAGAGTACCGAGGTATTTCGGAGAGATGGCGTTGACATTGTTAACAAGGGGCGGAAAAGATTTAGACAAAGAATCGGCGGAGCTAATCAAAAAAGTACTAAGTACAATCGACTACGACCATCTCCCCACCTGTTCCCTAATTTTCCATTTAGGGATGTATTATTCCAGTGCGAGAGTTTCTTTGGGCGCGTGAAATCACCGTTGATACGGCGTTTCGG
>DJPO01000082.1 GCA_002437405.1 Opitutia bacterium UBA6410
TCTTTGACGAAGAGCCTTTTTTTCGGAGCTGAAAAACAACCCATACTTAAAAATACTAAATTCTTGACAAAGCGGGATAAAAACATTTTTTTGGGGACAGAGCTAAGAAGGTTGTTATGCTAAAAAAGATACTTATTAATATAATTCCGTTCATATTTTTGGCTTTTGCGATATCTTGCACGGGAGTTGTCCCCAAGGATAACACAGTTGCCGAATTGTTGCCGTCTTTATCGGGCGACTATTTGAAAAAGGACGGTATTTATTTAGAATATACGGTAGAGGCTTACTCTAAAGATTATGCAAAATATTTTCACAAGCTAAGCGGAATACCGCTCAAAGATATAATCTATATCGATAAAAACGTAAAACAGGACATCGCTTTTTATAAAGACGGGACGTACATATCAAAAGACACCTCCATCGACAATCCGAACGATTGTACTATAAATATGTTCGACGGCAAAAATTATTTTTCATACTCCAATGAAAAAAAGGTCGGTCAAACGGCTCAAAAAGCACCCTATAGTATTTTGCCGAATTATTTCGATATTTTAACAAAAATACCGCAATCAATAAATCTTCCCCAACATTGGGATTTTTATTCGGATTTCCTGCCCGCCGACCCCGATAAAATATCGATTGATTATCTGCCAAATAATGACATACGAATATCATTTAAGTCGGATTCTTCCCAAAAAAACAAAAATGTTGTCTTTGACTTTTACTTAAAAAAACAATCCGAAGGCTATTTGATTCAAGAAATTTGTCTATTTGCAGGAAAAAAATCAAATGAGAATTTATTAATTAAAACAAATTTCTCCAATTATAAGTTTGTAAATGAAATAAAAAAATACCTACCTTTTGAAATAAAAGTGGAACACTACACAATGGAAGGCGAACTTTTGTTGGACGGCAAAACAGCCCATTTAGACAAAGTACTTGAACGGATAGATAAAATACATGTTAAGAAAATCTCTACGCCAAGCCTTGATTCGTTAAAAATTAAAATTCCAGATAACGCAGTTATAAAAAATATTAACATCGAAGAAGCAATACATTAAAAAAAGCTACCTAACCGCAAAAAAAGAAAGTCGAGATTACAACTCGACTTTCTTTTTTATAGGAAACCCCCCTTCAATCTTCGGCTATTTTACGCCGATTGCCTGTTTTAGGGTCGGGAGGGTGTTTTTGAACATCAGATAAAAGCCCAAGTCGTTCGGGTGGCAGCCGTCTACTGTCAGATAGGATATGTCCGCGTCTTTGAACAAATCGCGCCCGTCGATAAAATACACGTTTTTGTCGCCCGCTTTTTTGGCGTTTTCGTAGGTCGCGCGGATTACCGCAACCCTGTCGTCGGAGGGATAGGAAACGCGGCTTAGCATTATTATCGGCAGGTTCGGCTTCGCCTTTCTGATTATCTTGAAAAACGGCTCGTGTGTCTTTTTGAGGTGTTCGGTGGTCGGCGCGTTGTAGTCGTAATCGTACACGAATGCCGCCAAGTCGAGCGAGGCAATCAGTTCGGCGATTTTCGGCTCGCCTTTCGCACTCCCCGAAAAGCCCAAGTTTATCATGGGCGCGTCGAGAGCCCTGCAAAGCATTGCCGTATAGGCGTTCGACGTGCGGGACGCGCACCCGCCCTGCGTTATCGACGAGCCGTAAAAGAGAATCGGCTTGGCGATTTTATGGGGGGTCGGCTTCTCGAATTTCGCGTCGGGGGCGAGTCCGATTTCGAGCTTTTTGACTCCGTTGTAAAGTGGCATATAGAGCGAATAGTCCCTCATCTTTTTGCCGAAATTTCGGGTGAGAACCGCGACGACCGGTGTCGGGATTTGCGGCTTGTTCATTCGCGGATTTACCGTCTTGAGATAGCGGTTCGTATCGCAAAAGAAGTCGAAGCCAGACGAGCCCGTATCCGCCATGTGCCCCATTGTGTATGTGGAGCTGATTTCCGCGCGCAGGACGATATACGGCGAATCCGTCCTAAAGCGCACGACTCCGCCCGCCGAGTGGCTCGACAAGTCCCGCGCCCCGCGGTTTACCTCATTGGCGTCGAGATTCTTGGGCAGCCTGCTGTAAGACCCGCCATCTTTGCGCCAAGCAAAGCCCTCTACGACAAACGGCGCGGTGGCGGCGTTGTGGTAGACGACATCAAGCCCGTCGGTTTTCTCGACGGCGAAATTTTTGTCGATTTTCGAAATATCGTTCTGGGCGAAAGCGGAAAGCGCCAACGCTAAAAATCCTGCAAAAAATATTTTCCTAAACATATGCAAAAACCTAATCGCTTGGGCATAAAACATCAAGGGAAAACGGATTTTTTGTTTGCATATAAAACCCGACTTTTTATTCTATTTTGACTTTATACATATCTATGAAAAAAATATTAATTGCTTCGCTTTTATCGGCAGTCGCCGCAACGTGCCTTACGGCAAAATCGCTCGAGGGGGAATATCTCGGCAAAATCGAAACCCCCAAGGGCCCGTTTAAAGACAATCCGCTCGTCGCGGTGCAGGTCTACCGCGAGGGCGACCTCTACAAAGTCGGGATATATTCCGACCTGCTCCGCCGCTGCCCGCCGTACGCGACGTTCAGTGCAAAAGCCGATTCGAAAAAAATCGACTTCGAAACAAACGGTTGGACTGCCTTCAAGGGCACGATTACCGAAAAGGGAGTCGAAGGCTTCGGCGTTTACAATGAGGGCAACGAAAAGAAAACCGTTCCGATGTTCCTAAAAAAAGTGAACCGCAAGTCGCCGACGCTCGGCAAACGCGCGCCCAAGGGGGCGGTCGTGCTCTTCAACGGCAAGTCGCTCGAGCACTGGAAGTCTACAAAGGGCGGCGAGATTACCTGGAAGCTGATGGACGACGGTTCGGTGATGGCGCACGGCCCGAAAAACCAGTGGGGCTATGAAATTACGACTAAAGACAAATTCAAAAATTTTAAACTGCACGTCGAATTCATGATTCCCGACGAACGCAACAAGCCGCTCGGACAGGGACGCGGGAACTCGGGCGTATTCTTGGGAATGTTCGAAGTTCAGGTGCTTGACTCGTTCGGAGCGCAGGGCGTTTGGAACGATTGCGGCGCGCTTTACAAATATTTGCCCCCGCAGGTCAACGCCTCCCTTCCCCCCGAAAAATGGCAGACGTACGACATCGAATACCACGCGCCCGTGCTCAAGGACGGCAAGATTGTCGAATATCCGAGAATCACGGTTATACACAACGGTATAAAAATCCACGGCGACGTCGAAATCAAAGAGCAAACCGCAAACGGTTCTGCCTACCGCAGCCTTGCGGGTTTGACGGACGCACCCGTTGCCATTACGCTGCAAAACCACTTGAACCCCGTAAGATACAGAAATATCTGGATTCAGGAGCTTGAAAAATAATTTCGGGTTTACAGCTACGACACACAAAAAAAAAAAGGATTGCCAAACGGCAATCCTTTTTTGTGTGCGGGGCGGGAACGTCTCAACAGCATAGCCCTCTCCACGCTTTAATTTTTTCCTGCGCACCCGCGCTTTTTCGGGAATGCGAAACATAGCCCCTTCCCCGTTTTTATCTTTCCCCAACGCGCCAGCGCCTTACGCGAAAGCGAAAATCAGAACAAAGTCTGCTGGGTTTCTTTCGGAGAATCGTTTTCCTCGGGGCGGATTTTTTTCAGAAAGCTTTTTCTGTGCTCGGGAGTTGTTCCGAAGAGCACAAGCGCCTGCATATGCGCAGCCGTCCCGTAGCCCTTGTGGTGCTCGAAGCCGAAACGCGGATACTTTTCGGCGAGCTTTTCCATAAGCCTGTCCCTCGAAACTTTCGCGACAATCGACGCCGCCGCAATCGCAAGGCTCTGCGCGTCGCCCTTGACAACCGCCTTGTGGGAATACGGAAATTTCTTCATTTCCTTCCCGTCGATTAAAACCTGCGCTTTTGCGACGTCCAGACGCGACTCGCCGAAAAGCGTCGCCGCCGCCCCCGCCCTGCGCAGATTCAAATTTTGGCGCGAGTTTACGGCCTCCGCCGCGCGCGCCATCGCAATTTGGGTGGCGACGAGAATGTTTTGCGACTCGATTTCGGCAACGTCGGCAAACCCCGCCTCGAAATCCAGCATTTGCGCTTTTTTCAACTTTTCAAGTTCCGAAAAAAGCGACTCGCGGGCTTCGTGCGAAATCTGCTTGGAGTCGTTCAAAGCCGACAGCATCGAAAGAGCCTCGGGCGAATCGTAGAGTTTTGCCGAGACCGCAACAGCCCCCGCGCAAACGGGCCCCGCCAACGCTCCGCGCCCAGCCTCGTCGATACCCAGCACAAAGCTGCGTCCGTCGAGGTAGTCGCGGTCGAAGTCGGCAAGAGCCGCGATTCGGGAGGCTTTCGGCATACTACTTGATTTTCTCGAAGTACGGGAGGCGGTCAATCGGAACGTCGATTTTTATCGTCTTTCCGCCCTGCCAGACCTTGCCCAAGTCGTCCTTCCATTCGCCTGCGGGAAGCTTTACTTCGCGCGCGTCTTCGGGGGTTACGACGGGGGCTACGAGGTATTTCGAACCGAGCATAAACTGGTCCTTGCAGTTTTCAAAGCCCTGATTCGGGAATTCGTATTCCATGTGGCGGACAATCGGTTCGCCCGTCTTCGCCGCGTGGTGGGCTGTGTCGAGAATGTATTTGCCGAACTGCTTGTGCAGGTTTGCGAACTTTGCGCAAATTTCGAGATGCTGCTTGTCGAGGATTCTCCACGGCGCGACCGAGAACTGCATCATCGGCATAAGCGCGTGGACTTGGCAGGAGCGGACAATCAGCTTTTGGTCGATTTTCGAAACGGGAATGCGCGAGCCGTCGGGATTGAGGAACGATCCGAATTCGCCGCCGCCGATCATATCGGGGCAAGTATAGGGGTGGCCGATGAGCCCAGCCGCGACGACGTCGGGGATAAGCTGCTTGATGCCGTCCCAAGAATAGGGCTTGTCCTGAAGTCTCTGGATAAGCGGCTGCAGACCCATCTTCCAGCACGCGCGGTATTCGTTGTAGGGGAATTCCAGCCCGAGCTTTGCCCACGACTGGCAGTGGTCGGCGGCTTCGCCGTCGAAGAACTTGGTGCCGTTTGCGACTGCGCCGATGTCGCCAGCATCGAACTTGAAGCCGTCTACGCCGTATTTCTTTTGCATATTTTTAAGAATATTCTTGAAGTACTCGCGCGCCTTGGGGTTGGTGAGGTCGTAGCACGCGCTGACACCGTTCCACCATTCAATCATTGCGGGCTTGTTCGAGTTCTTTTCCTTAATCAGGTAGCCGAGCTTTTTGAGCTCGCGGTACTCGGCGGAATCGGGCGATACGAACGGGCAAATCCAGAACATAACCTTGAAGCCTTCGGCGTGGAGTTTGTCCATCATCGCCTTGGGGTTCGGGAATTTGTTTACGCGGAAGTCGAAATTGCCGTAGTGGTTCTGCCAGTTGTCGTCGACCATAAACACGCCGACGGGGAAGCCGTTTTTGATTACGTCGGCTGCGTATTTTTCGATGTCAGCCTGATTCTGATTGTACATCAGCTCAATCCAAGTGTTGTACTGGGGCATCGAGAAGAACACGTCTTCGGGAATCGCGCCCGTGGGCTCGAAGTGGATTTTCGAAGCCGCCAAGTAGGCGTCCCTGAGCGTCTTGCCCGCCGCGACGGGGCTGATTTTTTCGTGCTCGCTGGAAATTACGAGAGTCCCGTCTTTGAAAGTGAATTTAAACGGCTTGTCGCTCCAGACGTATCTGCCCTTCGACGATACGAAAAGCGGAACTGCCTGATTGGAGTAGTTGCTCTTGGATAGGTTTTTTTCGGCAAAATTGTCGTAGGGCATATGCGAGCCGAAGAAGGTCGCCGCGCCCCACCATTTTTCGCCGTCGAGCGGCGTAATCTGCGTCGTGTAAGTTTCGGCATACGCGGCTGCAATCGAGGCAACCGCCGCCGTTATAGCGGTAATGGTTTTTATCTTCATAATAGTTGGTTATTTTATTTTTTCAAAATACGGGAGTCTTTCGATGGGCGCGTCTATTTTTATCTTAGTCGGCCCCTTTACTATATTGCCCAAATCGTCCTTCCATTCGCCCGCTGGAATGACGACTTCGCGGAAGTCGCTTTCGTTGAGCACGGGAGCAACGAGGTACTTGGAGCCGAGCATAAACTGGTCTTTGATGTTTTCGTAGCCTTTGTTCGGGAATTCGTATTCCATATAGCGGACAATCGGCTCGCCGGTTTTGGAGGCGTGGCGCGCGAGCTCGAGGAAATGCGGGGCGAACTTGACGTGCAGATTCGCGAAGTTGCGGCAAATTTCCATATTCTGCTTCGACAAAACCCTCCACGGCGCGACCGAAAACTGCATCATCGGCATAAGCGCGTGCGCCTGACACGAGCGGACAATCAGGCGTTCGTCCAACTTCGCCCCTGGCTGGAACGACACAAAGTCGCCGCCGCCAATCATATCGGGGCAGGAATAGGGATAGCCCAAGAGGTTTATCGCGAGCATATCGGCGACAGTCTTGCGCAAGTCCCTCCAAGTGTGGAGCTTGTCCTGCAAGCGCACGACAATCGGCTGACCGCCCATTCTGTGCGTCGCGCGGAATTCGTTGTATGGGAACTCTTTCCCGAACTGCGACCACGCGCGGCAGTAGTCCACGGGGAGCATTTCGGGCTTGAAGAATTTGTAGTCGCCGACGACAAAGCTTACGTCGCCCGCATCGAACTTGAAGCCGTCCATTCCGTAGGTCTTCTGCATTTCGCGCAAAGTGTCGGCGAGGGATTTTGCGCCCTCGGGTTTGGTGAGGTCATACGCCGCGCTGCAGCCGCTCCACCATTCCAAAATCGCGGGAGTGTTGCGCGACTTGCGGGGCAGCAGAACCCCCTTCTTTTTGAGAGCCCTGAACTCGGCGGAGTCGGGCGAGACGAACGGCGCGACCCACAGAATCGACTTGAACCCGAGCGACTTTATTTTCGCGAACATAGCTTTGGGGTCGGAGAACGCCTCGGGGCGGAATTCGTAGTTGCCCTGATACTTCTGCCAGCCGCCGTCGACCATAAATACGCCCACGGGGAAGCCGTTTTTGACGATGTCCTCGGCGTATTTTTCGATGCCCGCCTGATTCTGGTTGCGCTGGAGCTCAATCCAAGTGTTGTATTGCGGGGCGGTAAAGAAAAGCTCGGGCGGAATCGTGCCCGCGGGCGGGAAATGTTTTTTGGACGCCGCCAAAAACGCGTCGCGCAAAGTCGAGCCCGCCGCGACGGGTTTCAGTTCTTCGAAGTCGGAGAGAATCGTGATTTCCCCGTTGTTGACGAAAAACTTGAACGGCTTGTCGCTCCAAATGTACCGCCCCTTCGAAGAGAGGAAAAACGGGTCGGCTTGGTTGGAATAATTGCTTGCGGCAATGTCCTTTTCGGCAAAATTTCCGTAGGGCATATTTTCGCCGAAAAACGAGGCTACGCCCCACCATTTTTCTCCGTCAAGCGGCTTGATTGTCGTCGCATAGGGCTGGGCATACGCCGACGCCGCAAAAGCAGCCAAAGCGACCGCCATTTTTACCACTGTATGTTTCACTGTTGTCCTTTCGCCATTTCGACCGCTTCGGCGGCCGTTTTGAAATGTATTTTCGCGAACTTCTTGAGCGAGTCCGCACCGAACTTCTTGACAATCGCAACCGCCTGCTCGCGGACTTCGGCGTTTGTGCCCTTCAAAAGCTTTTCGCCGAATGTTTCGGAGAGCTTGCGCATCTGCAAAATGTAGGTGGCGCGGGCGATAATCGAAGCCGCCGCAACGACGGGGTCGGATTCCGCCTTGGTCTGCATTTTGAGGTTGAATTCGGGGAGTTTCAGCTGTCTTTGCACGAGCGGCTGTTTCGTGAATTGGTCGAGCATACCCCACGGGACGGGGCGGACGGCGTACGCGCTCTTTATCGCCTGAGCGTGCATCCACGCCAAGAGCTTGTTGAGATTGCTGCCGAATTTTATATATAGAGCGTTGTACTTTTCCATCGACGCGTACGAAACCTTCGCGACAACCCCTTCTGTCGCCTTGATTTTCCGCGCCATTTCCAAAACCATCGCGTCGCTGGTGACTTTTTTGGATTCGCGCAAATCGTCTTCAATCCACTTTCTGACGGCGTCGCCGTCGGCAATTACACAGGCGGAGACGAGCGGCCCGAAGAGGTCGCCCTTGCCGCTTTCGTCGATACCGGCGTGGGCTTCGAACCACTCGGGGTGCGAAAGCTGCTCGTAGCCCATTTCGATGAGCCCCGTGATTTCGGGCTCGAGCACGAACTGCACGAAGCTTTCCGTCCCCTTCCCCTGAATGACAGCCTTGCCGGAAGTGTAGACGACCAAGTTGACCTCGGGGCCGTTATAAGCGTAGAGCGAATAGTCGATTTTGCGGGGCGTCCACATATGCTTCTCGAGCCAATCCTTGAGCTTTTCGGCCTGAAGCGGGGTCAATTCCTTTATGTAGGTCGTTCTTTTTTTCGTTTGGTCGAAATCTGACTGTTTCTTTTGAGCCATTTTGTGAAAAATTTGATTGAAAACCGACAAAATCCCCACACGGGGATGTCGGGTTGTTTTGCGGGATTATCGCAAATAAGCCCCGCCGAGTTCAAGCCTATTTTGCGCCCAGATAAAATTCTTGAAAAGCGCGTGAAATTTTGCGATATTGTCGGCAAAAAATAGGGGAACAAACCCCGAGGGGGAAATTTTTATGAGCAGATCGATATTGATAGTTGTTTGCGACTTTCTGGTACTCAGCCTACTTAGCATAGCCAATTTCGACGAAAAACCGTCGCTACAGGACTCGGGCGCAAAGGACGAAGTCGTCGTGGCGAAAAACTTTGCAGACTCGCAAATGGTAGATTTGCTGAAAATGTCGCTCGACAGCGAACGCGAACGCCGCGAGACATTGAAATCCGACGTCCAGAAACTCGAGCAGTCCGCCCAAAGCTCGAAGGAACAGTCCGACCGCAAGTCGCAAATAATCGCCGACAACGAGCGAAAGCTCGAGCAGCTGCGCCGCGACTTCGAATCCTCCGAAACCCAAAAGCGCGGGGCAATCGAAAAGAACAGGCACCTCGAAAAGCTCGCCGCCGACCAGAAGACGGAAAACGCCGACCTCCAGCGCAAAATTTCCGACGCCAACGCCAAGCTCGAGCAGTCCGCAAGCGAGCGCATAGCCCTGCAAAAACGCCTCGGCGATATGCGCGAAAACGACGCAGCCGCAAAGGCGAAGCTCGAAAGCATTCAGTCCGAGCTCCTCAAAAATAAAGAGCTCCTCGAAAAGCTTCGACAAGAAAGCGCAGCCCTCAAGCTCGAAAAGGAGAACATCGAAGCCCAACGCCGCAATTTGGCGGAACAGCTGAAAGTCGAGTCCGCAAAAACGCGCATTTACGAGGAAAACCTGAAAGTCGCGCGCGCACAGGTGGATTTGGAAAAATCCGAAAAATCGAAGATTCTCGTCCACGCCGACAAACTCGCAACAGGCGTCAACGAACTTGCGACAAGCCAAAAGCAGATGGCAACCAGCCAGAGGGAAATCTCGAAAGACGTGCGGAATTTGCGCCCGCAAACGCCGTCGGAAATTTTCTCGAAAGTCGGTTCGTCGCTCGTGTCGCTGACAATGACACACTCGCGCAAAGGCGGACTGTTAGCCCCCAGCGAGACAAAAACGCAAATGCGCATAGCCCCCGTAAAAATCGGCGACGGATATTGGTTGGTGTTCGCGGTAAAGGGAACGCCATTGGCGCCCGCGCAAAAATATTTCCCGCCCGAAAAACTTTCGATAGAAGTTGCGGGCAAGTCTTTCAAATTCGCGCCGACAAACGTCTACGCAATAGATACCGACCGCCACTTGCTGGCAGTGCGCGTGCCCGCGGAATTCATAGAAAAAGAGAAAATCGAGCCGCTGACACCGTCGAAAAATCCGTTCGGATTTTCGGACTGCATAGTGATAAACTCGCGCGAGCCGTACTACGGGCAGGCGCCGTTTAGGGCGGATTTCGAAAAGCAAAAATATGCGAAGCTGGACGTAGGATTGTTCCAGTCGATTTTCGGGACATTTGCGCCCGAGACAGGCGACATAGTAATATCGCGAGGAGGGGAATTTTTGGGGTATATGGCGTCGTCGGACTTGGCGGCAATGCCGACAGAAATCAAAGCAACGGCAACGCTACCGTTAGGCTCGAACTACAACCCCGCCCAAGCCCCCGCATTCGTAAAAAAACTGGAGAGGTAGTACCAGTGCGGGAGTTTTTTCTGGGCTTGTGAAAGCGGCAGTGCCGCCTCCATTGAAGGGGCAAGCCCCTTACGGCGATTTGCTACGCAAATT
>DJPO01000110.1:0-4120 GCA_002437405.1 Opitutia bacterium UBA6410
TCGGCGATTGGCTTCGCCAATTCTCGCCTATCCCCATTACGGCGTTTATAATTTTTCTTTGCGCCCCGCCTTTGCGGGGCTTTTTGTTTTCGCACTCTCCCCTGCGCAAAAAGCGGGGAACTTTTACGTTCGGATTATTACTGATATTTTTGTGCGCGCAAATTCGCCGCCTTGTTTTCAACTATCGAGTAATAATATCCATGAAAAAAATTATCGTCTTTTCTGCCGCCTGCGCGGCATTATCGGCGTTCGGGCAGTCGCAATCGACTCTTCCGTACGGAAACTTCGGGCTCGACTACGCCTGCTCGGCAATCAATTCCGCCAATGCGAAGCTCGAATCCGAAACGGGCGCGAGCTTTTTCTTCGACTACTATGCCGTATTGCTCGGCAACCCCTACGGCGGCGACCAGCAGGGGACGAACTACACGGCGGAAATGCTTTTCGGGCTGAATTTCGACCTCGAAAAGCAAATCGGCTGGCGCGGTGGCTCTTTCACGATTTCGGGCGCGTACGACTCGGGCGCGAATCTCTCGAACAAAATCGGCAACTACTTCACGGTATCCGAATCGTTTGTCACAAACGGCGCGCTTTTCTACGAACTTTATTTTTCCCAGCAAATCGAATCCTCTATCGGCGCATTCACCGTTGAGTTCGGGCGAATCAGTATGTCGGACACTTTCATTGCGATGCCGTTTATGGGCAACCTCGTAAGCGGCGGAATCGACGACGCCCCCTCTTCCGTTTTCTCAAACACGCCCTTCACGTCCTCCCCGACCGCGACTTGGGGAATCAGCGTTCAATATTCGCCGACCGAGCAAACCGCCCTTGCCGCGGGGCTCTATCAAGCTCCGCAGAAACTCGCCTCGTCGGACTGGAACGGCACGCAGTTCGGAATCCACTCCAACGACGGATATATGGCGATGTTCCAAGCCCAGTGGTCGCCCGAATTTTTCCGCAAGTGCGAAAACGGCAATCCGATAGACGGCACGGGACTTGCGGGAATCTACCAAGTAGGCGGATATTTCTTCGGCGGGTACGACGGCGTCACGGATTTTTCGGGCGGCAACAAGGGCAGCGGATACGGATTCTGGGCGCAGGCGTGGCAGATGTTCTGGCGCGACGAAAACCTTTCCCAACGCTACGCGGGCGCGTGGGTAGGCGTTCAATATTCGCCCGTGATGAGCACGGCGACAATGCCGCTAATGCTCTATGCGGGCGTCCAACTTCAGGGCTTTATTCCGACCCGCACGCAGGACGCGTTCTATTTTTCGTGGCTGTACGGCTCGTTTAATTCCGACTACGGCGCGGGCGCGTACTCGGCGACCTACGAAATGGCTGTCGAAGCCACATACGTCATAGTTTTGAACGAAAACATTTCAATCCAGCCCGATATGCAATACATATTCCGCCCCAACGGCAACGACGACATCGACGATGCTCTCGTTTTGGGCGCGCAGCTGGTTGTTTCCTTCTAAAAATCGACAATCCGCGCGGCTATTGCGGAAACGTCGGCGGCACTCACCGCGCCGCTCCGCCCGACAAAAAAAGTAGCCGCAAAAAAAGACGGCGACCAAGCGCAAAAAAAAACGCTCCCAGAAAAAAATTTTCGGGAGCGTTTTTGTTTTCGGCTGAACGGATTTTTACTACATTTCCACAACCGTCGCGTCCTTCCAGAGCGACTCCATTCCGTAGAGTCCGCGCTGTTCGGGCAGGAATATGTGCGCCATAAAGTCGAACGCGTCGACGACAATCCAGCCGCTGCCGTCGTTGTATTCGCGCCTGACTTCCTTTATGCCCAAGTCCTTGAGCGTCTTGTCGAGCTCGCCCGCGAGCGCGCGCATATGCGGGTCGGACGTTGCGGTGGCAATCAAAAAGTAGTTTGTTATCGGCGACTTCCCGCGCACGTCGAGGATTTTAATGTCTTCCGCCTTTTTGTCGTCGAGAGCCTTCCAGCACTTTTTGACGATTTCGAGGGTCGGGTCGGAGATTTTCGCAACCGCCTTTTTTGCCGCAGTCTTTTTGGGGGCGGCCTTCTTGGTCGCCGTCTTTTTTGCGGCTACTTTTTTGACCGCCGTTTTCTTTGCGGGAGTCTTTTTTGTAGCCGCCTTTTTGGTTGCGGTTTTTGCGGTTGCGGACTTTTTGGCGGCGTCTTTTTTAGCCGCCGTCTTCTTGGGAGTCGTTTTTTTCGCTTTTTCCATAATTATACAATTTGTGTTTTAAGATATACTCGAGAACGCGCGGGTCGAGCTTCAAATCGCGCGTTTGACCGTTTTTCAGCACGGCGCGCAATTCGGTCGAGGAAAGTTCTATCGGCTCGAAGTCTATCGGCTCAATCCGCGCGAATTTCGGGGCGTCGGAAAAGTCCGCGCCGACCCCTCCGCGGCGGGCGCAGGCGAATTTCGCGAGCCTGCAAAGCTCTTCGATTTCCCGCCACTGCGACATTTTCGCGAGGTGGTCCGAACCGATTATCCAGTAGATTTCGCAGTTCGGACGCGCCGACAAAATTTCGCGCACGGTATCGACGGAATAGCTGATTCCGCTTCGGCGGATCTCCATTTCGGAAATCGAATACGGGAAGTCGGCGGAGTCGAGCGCGAGCGAAAGCATCGCGAGCCTGTCGCGAGGACTCGCCGAAACCGCCGAAGTTTTAAGCGCCGCCTGCCGCGCGGGCATAAACACGACTGCGTCAAGCCCCAGCTGCCGATACGCCGCCCGCGCAAGCCCGACGTGCGCCGTATGCACGGGGTCGAAGCTTCCCCCGAGTATCCCGAGCCTGATTTTTGCGTCGGAATCGGCTTTTTTTAAAAAATTTTCCTTTTCTTTGAACACTTTTTATTCGGGGTCGTCTTAATCGGCGTATAAGTTTTGTAGTTTGCAGTTTTGGTGCGTCCGTCGGTTTCGGCGGGCGCATTTTTTTCGACTTTTTCGGAACGGCTGTCCGCCGCAATCCTTCGAAAAAAACAGTGCCCCGCCCTGCAATCGACACTCCGATAGTCGCCTATAACGCAAAAAAGTTCAACTTTTAATTTGTGATTTTCGGAAAATCGTTCAATCTTGTCCTTCAAAAACTTTCTAAGACATTATGAAATACGCAATCGGAATAGACATTGGCGGAACAAACACCAAGCTCGGCGCGGTGGACGAAAAGGGAACGGTTCTCAAGCGGCACGAATTTAAAACCACCGACTACGACAATTTCGCCTCCTATATGGAGGGGCTGGAACGGGCGATCTCCTTCCTCACGACAAACACCGACGGCGACTGCCAAGGCGTGGGTATCGGCGCGCCCAACGGCAACTACTACAAGGGCACTATCGACTACGCCCCGAACCTGCCGTTCGGACGCTGCGCCCCGATTGTCGAAACCCTCAGAATGGCGACGGGCTACGAACACATCTACCTGAGCAACGACGCAAACGCGGCGGCTCTGGGCGAAAAAATCTACGGCGGCGGCAGAAACCACGACCACTTTATCGTAATCACACTCGGCACGGGATTGGGCTCGGGCATAGTAATCGACGGCAAGCTTCTGCTGGGCGCGGACGGCTTTGCGGGCGAGCTCGGGCACGTCTGCGCAGTCCCCAACGGCAGAATCTGCGGTTGCGGCAAGCGCGGCTGCCTCGAAACCTACGCTTCGGCGACGGGCATCAAGCGCACATATCTTGAGATGGTCGCAAAATACAACGGGCAGTCCACGGCGGCGAATACCACATGGGCGGACTTGGACGCCAAGGTTGTCGAAGACGCGGCAAAGGCGGGCGACGCCGCCGCGGCGGAAACCTACCAAATTACGGGCAACATTTTGGGAAGATGCCTCGCGGACTTCATACACTTCTCGCGTCCGTCGGCGATATTCCTCTTCGGCGGCCCCGTAAAGAGCGGAGACTTGCTCATCAAGCCCGCGAAGGAGGCGATGGAGAAAAACCTAATGCCCGTATTCAGGGACAAAGTAAAGCTTCTGCCCTCCGAACTCCCCGCAAGCGACGCCGCAATTTTGGGCGCGTCCGCGCTGGTCTGGTCGGCGGGTCGATAAACCCTCACACGGACACAAAAAACGCCGCGAAGAATTTTTTATTTTTTTGCGGCGTTTTTGTTTTGGGAAATAACGGCACTTTGTTTT
>DJPO01000110.1:4303-9040 GCA_002437405.1 Opitutia bacterium UBA6410
GTTTCGGTCGAAAGCGGGGCTGTAATCTGGAATATGCCCTGCGACGCCGAGAGCACTGGCCCGAGCTGCGCGCCGCTGCCGAGCACGAGCTTTTCCGCGCGCTCGCGCGCATTCTTCGACGCCCTTTCCAAGAGCTGCATTTTCATATCCTCCAGTTTGGAGTAAAAATATACCGTGCGTGCGTCGAAAATCGGGACGCCCTTTTTCAGCAGCGCGGCGGCGGCAGTATCGAACGGCGCAATCTGTTTACGCGACTTCGGCTGGGCTGAAACCGTCAGCGACGCATTGTACGATTCGACTCGGTTGGTACTGCACCCGTTTTTGTCTTTTATATATATGGGGTAGACTTCGACGGGCGAAAATTCCGCCTTCTCCGCGCCCGCCGATTTGAATTCCGCCTTGGCTGTCTGCGCGATTTTGTCGATGTCCGCAACCGCCTGTTCGATTGTCGGGGCGTTTACCCGAATCGACGCACTCCACTGCATTGCGTCGCTTTCGACGCGCTCGACGGCAGTGCCCTTGACTTTTATCCCGCCCGCGTTGCGGAAGACAACGGAGGGCTTTACCAATATCGCGGCGCACGCAATCAAAGCGCACGCGACGCACAACGAACAAAATACGGCAGTCTTTTTCATAAAAATATGGACGGCAGAATACGGGCGGCGTTCAAAAAAAGCGACCTAAAAACGCCGAAAAAGTTTGACACGCCCGCAATGCGATTTTCTTATTTGCGCCTTAACATAGAGCCGATACAAAAATCGGCAGGCGACACTTTTCGGACAAACGGAAGTCCCGTGAAAATCGGGCGCGGTCGCGCCGCTGTAATTGTCGGGAAGATTCGGGCAAAAAACCACTGCCTTTCGGGGCGGGAAGGCGTCCGAATCGGGCGGAAACGCCGCCGACTCGAGCCAGAAGACGCGTCCGAAAAGTCGACCCTTTCGTTTCCGCGCAAGGAACGGACAGGTCGGGTTGCATATGCGCAAGCTCGGGCGGTTTGCCCGAACCGCCGCGGCGCGCCCGATTGCCAAGTAAAATTGCCCTGTTTTTTCCGACGCGCGCGCTTCGGCTCGCAACGAAAAAACAGCATGAAAAACAAAACCGCAATATCGGCGGCAGCCGTATTTGCGTTCGCGGCGTACGCGTTTTGCGCCGAAAACGCAACTTCGACAACCGCAGCCGGGGAAAAAACTCCGCAAGTAAAACAGGCGCAGGCAAAATCCGCCGAGACCGCCCCCAAGCTCGACCCCTACGAAGTCACCGCAATGCGCTTCGGGGACTCCGTATTCTCGCAGCCCGTCAACGCCCAAAACATTTCGTCCGCGACGATAAGCGAAAGCGGACTCGTAAACCTGCCCGACATTCTCTCGGCTTACGGCAACGTCAAAGTCCGCACGACGGGCTCGAACACCTCCAACGCCGAAATCTCGATGCGCGGCTTCGGCGACAACTCCTCGCAGAGGATTCTCGTGCTGCTCGACGGGCAACGCCTCAACAGGCTCGACCTCACCGCGATAAACTGGGGGCAGATTCCGCTTGAGGAAATCGAAAACGTGGAAATCCTGCGCGGCACGCAGACGGCTCTTTACGGCAACTACGCGGAAGCGGGCGTCATCAAAATTTCGACGAAAAAATGGAACCAGCCCGACTATGTAAAAACTGGCGGATTCTTCGGCACGTACGGCGAATACTCCGCCTACGGCAGGGGGCACTGGACCGACGGCGACTACTACGCCAGTGCGGACGTCAACTACTACCACAATAGCGGGTATACCGACAACTCGCTGAACTGGTCGAAGTCGGCCGGCGTGAACCTTGGGGCAAAGCTCTCCGACTCCGCCGAAGCGAACTTCTACGTCCACGCGGGCGACGAATACATAGCTTGGACGCGCCCGAAGACCTCGTACGCCGAAATGATTGCCGACCCCACCAGCGGCGACAAATCGAGCGAATACAACCTCAACTACCTGACGCTCGCGGGCAACGTGAAGTCCGAAACCGCAAACGGCGAAGCGACCGTAGATTTCGGCGCAAACTACCGCGGCAACGACAGCGCGTCGTTTAGCTACGGCAGCACCTTCCCGTGGGAAACCAGCCTCTGGACGTACTCCGTCGCCCCGCGCTACCGCCACTATTTCGACGACGACAGATACGTCGAGGGCGGCGTGGACTTCTATTACGACGACCTTAACATAAAGCAGGACTACGACTGCGAACGCCTCACGGCAGCCCCGTGGCTCGGCGGCAAATACGCGTTCAACGACACGTTCTCGCTGAACCTCGCAGGCCGCTACGAATACGCGATGAACCGCATCTACGGCGCGTACGGGCAGTACGAAAACCTCAACGGATTGGCGGCGCAAATCGGTCTTAACGCGAAAATCAACGACTCGTGGAACGTCTACTTCCGCTTCGACCAGCTCTACCGCTACCCCGCCGTCGACGAAATGATTAACTACGACCCGTTCACTTACGCGCGCGTCAACGCCGACCTCGCCCCCGAACGCGGCCAGAACTACGAAATCGGCACGAACTACTCGAACAACGGCTTCAAGGGCAACCTGAGCGTGTTCTATATGCACTTGGACAACGAAATCGCCTACACCCCGCGCTTCGGAAACAGCAATATCGGCGAAACAAACAGATTCGGCGCGGACGTAATGCTCGGCTACGACTACGAAAAACTCTGCGGCGTTTCGACCGAATGGACGTTCGTTTCGGCGAAGATTATCGACGGCGCGTACGACGGCTCGCGCGTGCCGCTCGTTCCGACGGTAATGGGCACGAACCGCGTCTGGATTCGCCCCGTGGACTTCATGAGAATAGACTTCGTCCACCAGTGGACGGGGCAGCAATACATGGGCAACGACTTCCAAAACGACCGCGAGCAAATGCCGTCGTTCTGGACAATCGGGGTGACCGCAAACTTCTTCATCCGCGAAAACCTCCGCGCCTACGTGAGCCTGCAAAACATCACCGACGAAACCTACGCGTCGAGCTCCTATTGCAGCACTTGGAGCGAAGCATGGTATGTCGCCAACGGCAGAACCGTGCGCGCGGGCGTAGAATTTAAGTTCTAAGGCAAAAGCGCGACTGGATTGGTTCGCGCCAAAAAACAGCGGCGTACTCCGTTTCGGGGTACGCCGTTTTGCTTTCGGGGAATATGGGAAAAAATCTTTCGCGGGATTCCGAAAAAATTTTATTCTCTATGCCCGAACATTTCTCGGGAACAAAAGAAAAAATTATCCTTTGCGCCCGAACTTCATAAAGCCGAAAAAGCCCTTGGCTTTCGAGCTTGCGGGAGACGGCTTGCGCTCCGCCGACGCCCCGCGCTTGGAGTCCGCCCCGCCCTGTTTTGCGCGCGAAACCTGTCCGTCTGGGCGCGAAGCCTGCCGACCGCCGCGGTGATTGCCGCCGTTTTTCGACGCTCCGCCGCGAACGTTTCCGCGTCCGCCGTTCCCGCGCGAGCCGCCCTGTCCGCCGTGTTGGCGAGACGCCCCGCCCCGACGCTGCGGGCGGAAGTTGCCGACAATCTTGGGGGGCTCGATGGCATACGGGTTTTCGGAATAGACGGGAATGTCCTTTTTGATGTATCTGCGGATTTGCGAGAGCAGCGCGACATCGTCGGGGGTGCAGAACGAGACCGCCTGCCCCGACGCCTCCGCGCGAGCGGTTCGCCCGATTCTGTGGACGTATGTTTCGGGCTCTTCGGGCAGGTCGAAATTTACGACGAGCGACATATCCTTTACGTCGATGCCGCGCGCGGCGATGTCGGTTGCAACAAGCGTACGGAGTTTGCGGGTGCGGAAATTTTCGAGAGCCGTCTTGCGGGCGGACTGCGATTTATTTCCGTGAATCGCCGCCGCCGTGAGTCCGCGCGCGTTGAGCTTTTTGGCGAGCTTGTTTGCGCCGTGTTTTGTGCGGCAGAAAACGAGCGCGAGCGAATCGGGGTCTGCCGCCTGCCGCTTCTTCAAGATGTCGGCGAGCAGGTCGGTTTTGCTCTGCGGCTCGAGGTATGCGACGCTCTGGTCGATTTTTTCGACGGTCGGGCTTTCGGGCGAAACCGTAATGCTCTCGGGGTTGGTGACAATCGAGGCGGCAAGTTCGCGGATTTCGTCCGAAAGGGTTGCGGAGAAAAGCAGGGACTGGCGGTTTTTGGGCAGCTGGGCGACGATTTTGCGGATGTCGGGGATAAAGCCCATATCGAGCATTCTGTCGGCTTCGTCGAGCACCAAAAATTCGACGCCGCCGAACTCGAGTTTTTTCTGTTTCCAAAGGTCGAGAAGGCGTCCGGGGGTGGCGACGAGAATATCGACGCCGATTGAAAGGGCTTTTATCTGCGGATTCTGCGAAACCCCGCCGTATATTTTACAATGCGAAAGGTGGAGGTATTTGCCGTAGATTGCGATATTGTCGTCGATTTGTTCGGCGAGTTCGCGGGTGGGGGTGAGAATGAGGGCGCGGAAGCGGAGTGGCTTTGGATATGAGCCGCGCGACTCGAGCATTTGCATAATGGGCAAGGCGAAAGCCGCTGTTTTACCCGTACCTGTTTGGGCGCAGCCGAAGATGTCGCGGCCTGCGAGAATCTCGGGAATGGCGCGTGCCTGAATTGGTGATGGTGTAGTATACCCTGCAGATTTAACCGCCTTGAGCAAACTATCCGAAAGCATTAAAGAATCAAAATCCATAAGAGAAATAGACAGCAAAATTGCGGGGCAATTTTGCATTTAGATTATTAGA
>DJPO01000002.1:0-3906 GCA_002437405.1 Opitutia bacterium UBA6410
ATGGCGTGCGTACGGCGGACTGGAGAAAACTTACGTTCTGTGGGGATAGAAGTATTGGCGTAGCCAATCTTCGTAAGGGGCTTGCCCCTTCTATGGCTGGCGCACCTTGCGCCCGCCGTAGGGGGCAAGACCCCCTTTTTTAAATCACCGCGCAAAATTGCTCCGCAATTTTGCTGTCTATTTCAAGAAGTAGGATTGCGCGTTGCCGTAGCAGATTGCGGATACAACCCCGCCTACCAGTTGTATATCCTTCGGCAACAACCCTCTTTGCATCTGCGTCCCCAGATAGTTGCACAATATCCTTCTGAAATATTCGTGCCTTGAATACGACGTAAACGAACGCGCGTCGCTTAGCGTGCCTATGAATCTGCCCAATAGCGACATCGACTCAACCGAGTTTAGCTGCCTTGTGATTCCGTCTATCGAATTCATAAACCACCACGCACTGCCCGACTGCAACGCGCCCGCAACCTTCCCATCCTGAAAATTCCCGAGCATACTTGCCAGCATTTCACTGTCCTTGGGGTTTATGTTAAAGAGAATCGTCTTGCCGAGCTTGCCCTGCATGTTCAGCTTGTCCAAGTGCTTTGCCAGTGGCTTTGCGAAATTCGTTTCGCCCATCGAGTCGAAGCCCGCCTCCGCACCCAACTGCTTGCGCATCGCCGTGTTGCTGTCGCGCAACGCCCCGATGTACAGCTCGCGCACCCAGCCCTTGTCGTAGTCCATCGCCGCGCACTCGAGCAGTATCGCAGACTTGAACGCCAGAATTTCGTCGGGCGCGATTTCCTCAGAACTTGAAATCGCCTTTTTGAAAGTGTCTTCGACTTCGTAGTAGAACGCGTTTTTGTACCAAACCGTGTCGATACCGTACGCCGAAACTCGGCAGCCGTTTTTGTGGAAGTAGTCGTGGCGGCGTTTTAGCGCATTGAGCAGGTCTTCATACGAGCCGATTTCCATTCCCGCCGCCTGCTCGAGCTTTTCGAGATACTCTATATACTTTTCGTGCCCGTCGATTGCGAACGCCCTGTCGGGGCGGAAAGTCGGGAGGACTTTGACGCCGAAGTCGCTTTCGGCTAATTTCTTGTGGTATTGAAGATCGCTCGTCGGGTCGTCAATCGTGCAGATTACTTTTGCGCCGCTTTCGCTCAGACACTTGCGGGCGGAAAAGCCGTTTGCGAGCACTTCGACGCTCCTGTCCCAAACCTGTTGCGCGGTGTCGCCCGAAAGCAGTACGTCGTCGATTCCGAAGTACTTGGCAAGCTCCATATGCGTCCAGTGGTACATCGGGTTGCCGAGCATTTGCGGCATCGTTTCGGCGTACTTTTGGAATTTTTCGAAGTCGGGGGCGTCGCCCGTGCAGTAGCGTTCGTCCACCCCGTTGGAGCGCATCGCGCGCCATTTGTAGTGGTCGGACTCCAGCCACAGCTGCGAGATGTTCTCCCATTTTCTGTCCTCCCAAATTTCCTTGGGGTCGAGATGGCAGTGGAAGTCGATTATCGGCTGTTTTTCGGCGAAATTGCGGTACAATTCGCGGGCATATTCGTTCTCGAGGAGAAAATCTGCGTTGATGAATTTTTCCATTGACGGAGTCCTACTCAATCGTTTGAGTTGCGGTCAGAGTTGTTAATAAATGAAAGTCACGCAAAAAGACATAGCCGAAAGGGTTGGTTCGTCGACATCGCTTGTTTCGCGGGTGCTTTCCGGTCAAGCGCATAAGATTGGAGTAAACCCCAAAAAAGTCGAGGAGATTTTTAGGATAGCGAAAGAAATGAACTACATACCCAATCCGTCCGCGCTGGTGCTCAAGGGAAAAAAAACGCGGACGCTCGGGCTTGTCGTCTACGACTTTTGCGACCCGTACTTTTCAATGCTAATCGGCGACATTCAGGCGATGTCGCACCTGCGCAACTACTCGACGCTGCTTGTCGGGTTTCTCGACCGCAAGCCCAACGACGCCGACCTAATGCCGCTCTACAAACACTGCGTGGACGGGATAATCGTGCTGGGCACGGGCGGCGACCTGTCTTGGACGGACTCGTTCAGGGACATACCCGTGGCGCGTATCGGACACGTCGAGCACCCGAATCTTGCGCTGTCGGTGGGCGTCGACGAGGACGACGCAATGCGGCGGATTTTCGCCCATCTGAAAAACGACTCGGGTGTCGGACGCGCGGCGTACGCGGCACGCCCGCTCGAGGCTCACCAAATGCGCCGCAAGGCGGTCGAGCGCGCCGCGCAGGAGCACGGAGTCGAGCTCGACGAATGCCCCGCCGTGGCGGACGCGGACTCGGATTTCGAAGTCGGGGTGCAGTTCGCCGAATCACTTATCGCTCGGGGAAGGGCAAAATTCCCGCAGGCGGTTGTCTGCGCTACCGACAGCATCGCGACGGGCGTGATAAAACGCCTCCACGAATCCTCGATAGCCGTGCCCGACGACATCGCCGTAACGGGCTTCGACGACATTCCCGCCGCCGCCAACTATATTCCGTCGATAACCTCCTTTCGGCAGCCGACGCGACGTTTCGCGCAGGAGTGCTTCGACGCGATGGAGGGGACTGTCCAGTCGCCGACGCGCGCACTCAAGGGCGAGCTGATTATCCGTAAAAGCTCGATGCGCCAATTCAAATAATTTTATGGAAAATATTGTAAAAGACAAAGCGTCGACGCGTTTCGACATCGTTTCACTCGGCGAAGTAATGCTGCGCCTCGACCCAGGCGAGGGCAGAATCCGCACCGCCCGCAGCTTCCGCGCATGGGAGGGCGGCGGCGAATACAACGTCGCGAGGGGGCTGCGCAAATGCTTCGGGCTGCGCGCGGGGCTGGTGAGCGCGTTCGCGAAAAACGAAGTTGGCTATCTCTTGGAGGACTTTATTATGCAGGGCGGAGTCAATATGGACTTCGTCAAATGGGTCAAGGCGGACGGCGCGGGCAGAAACGTCAGAAACGGGCTGAACTTCACCGAGCGCGGCTTCGGAGTCCGCGGGGCGTTGGGGTGCTCCGACAGAGGGCATTCGGCGGCGTCGCAGCTGAAGGTCGGCGACATCGACTGGGAGGAGCTTTTCGGCAGACAGGGCGTAAGATGGTTTCACACGGGCGGGATTTTCGCCGCGCTCTCCGAAACCACCGGCGAAGTCGTTCTCGAAGCCGCCAAGACCGCAAAAAAATACGGCACGGTCGTCTCCTACGATCTCAACTACCGCCCGTCGCTCTGGGCGGACATCGGCGGACGCGGGCGCGCCGTCGAAATCAATTCGGAAATCGCAAAATACGTCGACGTGATGATTGGCAACGAAGAGGATTTTACTGCGTGCCTCGGAATGGAAGTCGAGGGGCTCGACGAGAACATTTCGAAAATCGACGTCGACGCTTTCAAGGCGATGATTGGCAACGCCGTAAAAAAATTCCCGAACTTCAAGGCGACCGCCACGACCCTCCGCAAAGTCAAAACCGCTTCGATAAACGACTGGAGCGCAATCTGCTGGTGCGGCGGTAAATTCTACGAATCCAAAAAGCGCGAAAATCTCGAGATTCTCGACCGAGTCGGCGGCGGCGACAGCTTCGCCTCGGGCTTTATTTACGGAATGATGGAACTGGGCAATCCGCAGCTTGCGGTTGACTACGGCGCGGCGCACGGCGCGCTTGCCATGACGACCGCAGGCGACACCTCGACCGCGCGGCTCGAAGAGGTAAAGCGAATGGCGGAAACCGACGCGGGCGCACGAGTCCAGCGATAGGCGCGCGACCGACCGTCAAAGCCTTGCTGCGTTCGGCAATAGCCGAACGCACGGGCAACGAAAAACAAACGCGCAGACAAAAAATAGTCTACGCGTTTGAACCGACAATTACCCGCGCGGAAACGCTAAACCGTCCGCGCATTCAGTCTGGAAAATCTGCCTGCGTTCAGAC
>DJPO01000002.1:3985-7827 GCA_002437405.1 Opitutia bacterium UBA6410
CGCCAAAACGAACGCCGCAAGCATGCACGCCTTTCTGAAAAGCGCAACCGCGCCCGAGTCGCCGCGCTTTGCAATCAGGTTGTCGACCGACATCGCCCCGCCGCCCGAAACCACCAAAAACGCATATATCGCCAAAAAGAGCGTCGGCAACGCCTTCACCGCGCAGAACGGGTCGAAGAAGTGGAATTTTACGGCAACGGCCATATTCGTAAAAAGCATAAACGCCGCAAATCGCGACTGAATCCCCAGAGCGAGCATCGCCGCGCAGAAAATCTGCTGGAATATGCAGAGAATAAGACTCGGCTCGTCGCCCAGCCCCACGGGGTTGCCGAAGAAACTTGCCTTGAGCTTGTCGTAGTTTTCGATTTTACCGATGCCGTATGGAATCATCGCAAGCCCCGCAAAAATGCGCAAAAACGCGGTTGCGAAGTCGAGACTGTCCCCGCGCGCAGGCGGGTTCGAGAAGAACCAATTAAAAAGTTTTTTCATAATTTCCGTCCAAAGTTGAGACCCACAATATGGATTTTGAAATCAAGCAAATCAAATAAAAAATCGCCCGAAAGATTTTTCCTCATATTGTATTCTGTTTCTTCCGCTGTACCACAATAGTGATATGTTAAATCTGTTTCGAATATACGAACGATGCCAATCCCGACGATACCCCGATGGGGCACATTCAACGCCATATGATGGTAGGCTTTGCCCAATTTGAGCGGGAACAAAACGCCCAACGCGTGTGCGACAAGCATCTGGAACTTTTGAAACAAGGTTATCACGCTGGCGGCTATCCTCCGTTAGGGTATAACTGCGGAGAGAGGAAGTGCACACTCGTCATTGACCCGCCTGCGGCGGCTCACTTCCGCGAAATGTTCGCCTTGTGCGTGGACGGTAAGACACCTGCCGAAATCGCCGCCATTATGCTGAAAAAATACGGGACAGTTCCCGAACACAAGACGCGAAACGGCAGAATCTACGGCGGAAACAGATATTGCGAAAACTTCGTTCGTAGGGTTTTGACAAACCCCGTATACGCGGGCTACGTCAGCCGAAAGAAAACCGAACTTTTCGAAGGGCTTCACGAGGCCATCATCAGCCGAGAGGATTGGACAAAAGCCTGCAAGGCGTTGGCACCGAAAGCGCAAAAGCCGCGACCGCAAATTATGGCGTGCAATTCACACATTCTGAAAGGCAAGCTGTTTTGCGGATGCGGGGCGGCGATGACCTGCGGCGCGTCGGGTAAACGGCACAAAGACGGTAGCCTTTACCATTACTACATCTGTTCCGCCAAAAATCGGGAGCGAACCGCCCGAATGTGCAAAACGGGCATTGCAAAAAGCGTGTTGGAGTCTGTCGCGTTTTCGGCAATCGGCTACGTGGTAACAAAAGGGATTTCGTTGAAGGAGATTCGCGAAAGCTCGCAAAAATACGAGAGCGAGTTACTCAAAGCGCAGAAAGAACTTGCCAATTTGAAGCGCGACAAAGAACGAAAATTGCGCGAAAAAGTAAAGCTTTTCGGGGAAGTCGCGGGGAACGAAATTCTACGCAAGACAATGGCTGACGAGCTGCAAAAGCTTTCCGAAGAGGTTGAGAAACTTGCCGTCCGACTCTCCGAAATTGACAAGGGGACGGAGCTATTCAACCACGACACAGACTTGGGCGACCTGCAAACAAAGGCGGCGCTTGCCGATATGGATTCCGTCCAAAACGAATTAACTGTGGAGGAGAAGAAAGCGTTGGTACGCGATGCCATTGAAAAGCTTACATTAACCGCGAAGACGCAGAGCAAATACAAACGCAAGTTTTCACTAAAAATCGTTCCAACGCTGGAATACCTGCCCCAACTTGGGGTTCTTGACATTGAATTTGAGGTGGACACCGCAAAAGGCCGCAGCGACTGGAAGATTGTCGCCCCGTTTGAAATCGCTTCCGAAAACTACGAGCAAAACCACAAGCCGCGAGAATATAAACCGCAAAAACGGCATTGGCTGCATACGGTTGTTACGTGGCAAGCCAAGATTGAAAGCGGCACAACAATGGCGGAAGTTGCCGATGTTTCGGGCGTGAGCATTCCGATGGTTTGCCGAAAATTGAAGCTCTTGGAACGGCTAAACGTCAAAGTGATTGAGAAAATCCTTTCAAGTAAGCTTGCCGAAACCAACGAGCGGTTATCGTTTAGAACACTGGAAATGCTGTCAAAACTGCCCAAAAGTGGACAGTTGTTGCGGTTTGCGGAATTAATTCAAAAGTAGACTTTCGGGCGGCGGGGTATTCCCTGCCGCCTTTTTTTGGGTAAATTTTTACTCCGAAAGACATCTCTATCAGATTTTCACAAAAGAAAAATATGAATAGAGATTATAATAAACTGATAGAACTAATAGACAATAACGGCGGGCTTTTGAATGACGAAAGTCTGCATTTTATAGCCAAACACGGCTTGCTGTGCGAGTTGCTGCTTTGTGACAATCGGCTTGGAGAGGAGGCGTTTTTGGCGTTGCCTGCAATGGGATATGCTCCCAACGACAACGAGCTTGCGTGCTTTCTGTTTATGCGCGGAGACCTCGATGTTTCGGAAGCGTCCGCGCTCAATCTCTCGGACTCGGTAATGGTGGAGTTGCTGTGTCTCGACCTCTCTCTTTTGCCTGCGGTAAGGGAGAAAGGGCTATTCTGGCGACTCGACGAAGGACAGTTTGCGAGGATTTTCATCAACGCGTATCGCGCGCCTGAAAATACGGAGCTTGTTGCCGAACTGCAAAAGCGCGGATGGGCTTTCATGGACGCGGTAATTTTGGACTGTCCCGAGATAATCCCCACACTCGAACGCATGGGCGCAGATTTAGAGCAGTCTCGCTATGCCGCGTATCTTTCGAAGTAAATTTTGTGAGTGGGAGACATTTTCTGTTATGAAAAACAAAATAGTTTCTACATTAAAAACGAGTGCGGGAAATTTGGAACTTTCCGAAGACGCGCTTTGCAAACACACGATATTTATCGGCAGCACGGGCAGCGGAAAGACAACTTCGCTAAACGTGCTTTTACGAGATATCATCGGCTACAATGTGAATGAAGAAGCGCAAAAAATCGGTTTGCTCGTCTTCGATTTAAAGGGCGACAACACGCTTTTTTAAATCCAAAAATGGGCAGCGGAATGCGGACGAAGGGAAGACGTGATAGACTATTGCGCCGAATCGCAGTTCTACTTCGACCCTCTCGGGGGCTTGGATAGCTTTCGTAAAATCCCCGAATATGTCGAACGGCTTTACAATATTTTTCCGTCGCCAAGCAGCGAAGTTTACTGGGAACAGTCGTTAAGAAAGCGGTTCAAGACCGTGCTTACTTACTGCTTATTTCGACACGGGAAGATAACATTTAAACTGTTCTTGGATGAATTGCGGGAGTTCACAACGGCTGATTCGGCAAACAGTATTTGGCGAGATGTGATGGATTCGGTCGGCAGAGTTTTGCGCGCACTCGAAAAGAAATCGAAAGGCTCAGCTGCCGAATCATACGGAGTCCTGCACGAACTTTTGGAAGACACGCGGGCGAGCGTTAACGAATGGCAACATCTCGACCCTCGAACGAAAAGCAACGAGCTAAGCACGATGACGAATTTAGTCTCGAACTTCGGCAACCCGATTACAAACGGGCACATTTTCGAGGGGAAGAGCAAAATGCGTTTGGACGTTGGCGAACTTGTGTGCGCGGGAAATATTGTTGTGGCAAGTTTCGACGGAATTTCCAATAGGCAATCGGCAACGGCAATTTGTAAGCTTTTGAAGAGCGATGTCTACGGACACATTCAGGCGCGACAAAATCCAAGCTGGCTTGCGGGAATTGTTATGGAT
>DJPO01000098.1 GCA_002437405.1 Opitutia bacterium UBA6410
CCCAAAAAATAGAGGATTCGGTTGGGTTTCCCGAATCCTTTGTTTTTTAATTCTACTTGCAAAACTAGCTCGCGCGTTTTGCCATAATTTAAAAGTATCGCGTAGTGTATTAGATTATAGAAATTTTAACTTTCGTGGGGGATAGAAGTATTGGCGAAGCCAATCTTCGTAAGGGGGCTTGCCACCTTCAATGGAAGCGGCACTGCCGCCCGTGGCGTATTGGCCATACGTGAGGGTGCGGATATTCCGCCCGTGGGCTTGGGATAAACGACGAGAGTTCGGAGGCTTTTGACGTAATGATTTTCGAGGCAGAAATGCGACGCTAAAAAAAATCCGCGCCCGTGGCGTATTAGACATACGTGAGGGTGCGGATATTCCGCTCGTGGGCTTGGGATAAACGACGAGAGTTCGGAAGCTTTTGACGCAATGATTTTCGAGGCAGAAATGCGACACTAAAAAAAATCCGCGCCCGTGGCGTATTCAACATACGTGAGGGTGCGGATTTTTTTTAGGGGCGCATTTCTGCCCGAAAAGCATTCGTCAAAAGCAAAAGCACCCCCTAGCGGATTCGAACCGCTGTTTCCTGAATGAGGTTCAGGAGTCCTAACCCCTAGACGACGGGGGCATTGCTTTTGTAAATCTCTGCGCCGAACACTTTCGCGCCGCCGCTTTGATTTTTATTTCCCCGATATTCCAATTCGCCGCCGTTTATGTCAAGAAATTTTGTAAAATTTTCTTGTAAGACGCCCTTGCTTTCGATTCTAATAAAGGCGTATGGAAAAGCGTGCATTAATATCCGTAAGCGATAAAACAGGCATCGTGGAATTTGCGAGAGATTTGGTTCGCAAACACGGCTACACAATCCTCTCGACGGGCGGGACTGCCAAGCTCTTGGCGAAGGAGGGAATCCCCGTCACGGAGGTTTCCGACTATACGGGATTTCCCGAAATGATGGACGGGCGCGTCAAGACCCTCCACCCGAAGATTCACGGCGGGTTGCTCTGCCTGCGTTCCAATCCCGCGCACATGGCGCAGGCGGCGGAACACGGAATCGGAATGATCGACTTGGTCGTCGTCAATTTGTATCCGTTTGAAGCTACGGTATCCAAGGAGGGCTGCACGATTGCCGACGCAATCGAAAACATCGACATCGGCGGGCCCTCGATGCTGCGCTCGGCTGCGAAGAACCACGCTAGCGTCACGGTCGTTTGCGATAGCAGCGACTACCCCAGAGTCCTCGACTGCCTACGCAAGGGCGGCGAAGAGCTCCAGCAGTTGCGCCGCGAGCTTGCCCTGAAAGTCTACCAGCGCACCAGCGCGTACGACGCGGCAATTTCCACCTATTTGAACGAAAAATTCAACAACGGCGCGCTTCCCGCCACGCTGAATATCGGACTGCCCGTCGCCCAGAAAATGCGCTACGGCGAAAATCCGCACCAAGCCGCCGCGCTTTACGGCGACTTCAACAAGATTTTCAAACAGCTTCAGGGCAAGGAGCTTTCCTATAACAATATTATAGACATCTCCGCGGCTGCCGAGCTCATCGCCGAGTTCGAAAAGCCCACCGTCGCAATCCTCAAGCACACCAATCCCTGCGGCGTGGCTTCGTGCGACGACTTGGTCGAAGCTTGGAATCAGGCGTTCGAAACCGACAGGCAAGCCCCGTTCGGCGGAATCATTGCCGTCAACCGCAAGATGGAGGCGGCTTTGGCGGAGGTCATTTCGCACATATTCTGCGAAGTCATCATCGCACCCGACTTCTCGGACGAAGCTCTCGAAATTTTCGCGAAGAAGAAGAATCTGCGCCTTATCCTCTGGAATTGCAAACGCATAGGCGGCTTGCGCGTCAAGAGCGTGATGGGCGGAATGCTCGCGCAGACGGGCGACGAAATCGAGGAATTGAAATCCAATATGAAAGTCGTCACGAAACGCCAGCCCACGGAAGAGGAATGGCGCGCAATGCTCTTCGGCTGGAAAGTCGTAAAACACGTCAAGAGCAACGCAATCGTATACGCGGGTTGCGAACGCACCTTGGGTATCGGCGCGGGGCAGATGTCGCGCGTGGACAGCTCGAGAATCGCAGTATGGAAGGCGGGCGAGGCAAAGCTTTCGCTGCGCCCGAGCATCGTGGCTTCCGACGCTTTCTTCCCGTTTGCGGACGGACTGCTCGCGGCTGCCGAAGCTGGAGCTACGGCGGCAATCCAGCCCGGCGGCTCGATTCGCGACGAAGAGGTAATCGCTGCGGCGGACGCCAACAACATCGCAATGGTGTTCACGGGCGTGCGCCACTTCCGCCACTAATTCGAATAAAACAAAAAAATGTCCGTGCAATACCGCAGATTGTCCGATAGGGCGAAAATGTTGCTTACGCTTGCGTTCGCGGCATTGGCGTGCCTGTACGTGCTCTCTGCGGGCGGTTGCGATTTCGGGAAGGCGGAAGTCGTGAAGGAAACTTCCGAGCCGCATTTCCTGCGCGGACAGGAGGAGTTGCGGCGCGGAAACATTTCGGAGGCGTTGAGCGCATTCCTGAAAGTTTCGGAAAAACGCCGCGACGCTCCCGAATCACACTTTGAGCTGGGGCGCATATATCTCGAGCATATGAACGACCCGAACACGGCAATCTACCACTTCAAGAAATATCTTGAATTGAAGCCCAATTCGCCGTCGTCGCCGATGGTTCGCCAGATGATTGAAACGGCGCAGAAGAAGTTCGCCGCGTCCCTGCCCGAAAGCCCGTTCGACAGCAATGTACGCAGAATCGAACTCGAGGAAATTTTGCAGAAACAGCAGAAGGAAAACCTCGAGCTCAAACAAAAACTCGCGGCGGCAATCGCGACAATCGACAGACTCGAGGCTACGCAAAACGTGCGCGTCGAGCCACGCGCGCAACGCCGCTCGGCGGTTGCGGCGGCGTCCTCCAATTCTTCGGAAACCGCTTCCGCCAACGCGGCGGCTTCCGCACAACAGCGTCAGGCGGAACAATCCCGCCGCGCGGAGCAGACGGCGCAAAATTCGGCGTCCGCAAGAGTTCCCACCGTCAGCCGCGACATTCCTTCGACATACGTCGTTCAGGCGGGCGACACGCTTTCGAGCATAAGCCGTAAAATCTACGGCACGCCCAACAAGTGGCGCGATATTTTTTCCGCCAACCGCGACAGACTTGCAACGGCGTCGTCGCTCAAGCCAGGGCAAACTCTGAAAATCCCCCGCCGATAACTGCGGCGCATTTTTTCTTTTTCGTCCGAATTTTTTTCTTCTTTTTTTTTGAGGAGGAGGGCTTTTTTCTCTTTTTTTGCGAAGTTTCCCGCATTGGAACGTAGGCGGCTTTGCGTTCGTTTTTCTCTTTTTGGGGATTGAAATAAAAAAAACGCCCGTCGGGCTGCGCTGCCGATTCGGACGTTTTCGTAAAAATTTTCTTCTTATTCCGTATTGTGCAATACGGATTTTGCGGCGCGCCGCCGCGCGTTTTTTCCTTATGAAAGCAGCTTCACGGCGTGCTTTAGGCTCTCTATAAAAATTTCGACTTCTTCTTTCGTGTTGTAGAACGAAAGCGACGCCCTTGTGAGCGAAAATTCGCCCAACTGGGTCACCAGCGGTTCGGCGCAGTGATGCCCCGTCCGCACGGCGATTCCGTCGGCGTCGAGCAGCGACGATATGTCGTTGGGGTGAACCGATTTTACCGCGAACGACACAACCGCCGCTTTCCCCTTCGCCTCGCCGTAGATTTTCAGCCCGTTTATCGACGAAATCCCGTCCGTCAATTTTTCCAAGAGCTTTTGCTCGTGCTCGTGCGCGGCTTTTTTGTCGATACCGCCCATATAGTCGATTGCCGCGCCGAAGCCGATTGCGCCCGCGATGTTCGGAGTGCCCGCCTCGAATTTTTCGGGGGCGGGGCGGAAAGTTGTTTTCGCCCACGATACGTTTTCAATCATATCGCCGCCGCCCTGATAGGGGGGCATTGAGTCGAGAATTTCGCGGCGGGCGAGCAGCGCGCCGATGCCCGTTGGGCCGAAACATTTGTGCCCCGAGCAGGAGAGAAAATCGCAGTGTTTCAACGTTTCGGAGTCGAGCAGGTGGGGGGCGGACTGGGCGGCGTCTACGGAGAAAAGCGCGCCGTTTTTGTGGGCGAGCTCTCCGATTGCCGCGATGTCATTGACAGTGCCCAAAACGTTCGAAGCGTGGGCAATCGAGACGATTTTCGTTTTCGCGGAAATTTTGCCTTTCAGGTCGTCCATATCGAGTGAGCCGTCCGCGCGTATGTTTGCGACGACGATTTTCGCGCCCGTCCTCTGCGCCGCGAGCTGCCACGGCACGATGTTTGCGTGGTGCTCCATCGCCGACAGCAGAATTTCGTCGCCCGCCTTGAGGTTTTCGATTCCCCAAGTCGCCGCAATCAGGTTTATTGATTCGGTCGTCCCGCGGGTGAAAACCGCGCAGTGCGAGTCTCCCGCGCCGAAGAATTTTTCGACTTTCGCGCGCGCCGTTTCGTACCCGCGCGTCGCGCGCCCAGCGAGCTCGTGGGCGGAACGGTGGATATTGGAATTGTCGCGGCTGTAGAATCCGCAAACGGCGTCGATGACCGCCTGCGGCTTTTGCGCGGTTGCGGCGTTGTCGAAATATACGAGTTTGCGCCCCGAGTCCAAAGTCTGGGAGAGGGCGGGGAAGTCGCCGCGGATTTTTTCAACATCGAAATTCATAGGGCAAACACTGACATTAAAAATAAACAAGACAACAAATAAAATATACCGGTTCGC
>DJPO01000087.1 GCA_002437405.1 Opitutia bacterium UBA6410
CCACAATCTTTGACGAAGAGCGCTTTTTTTCGGGGCGTTAAAATTCGGGCGGCGGGACAATCTCCTTCGAGAATTTCCCCGAGAAAACGAGCCTGCCGTTTGCCTTGCCCGCTTCGTCTTCGGGAATTTTTCCGCCGCCGTTTAGCGTCGCGTGCCGCGCAACATATTCGTCGGAATTATTGTATTGTCCGAATTTTTCGACGTTCGCAAAGTGCTCTTTTATAGAACCCTTGAGGATTTTCAAATCCACGCCAATTTCCAGCGTACACAGGCTGTCGCCGTTTTCGTCCCGCGTTGGTGTGTGGACGACCCCGACGCGCCGCAATACCGCGCAGCCGTTTTCGTCGGTTTTTACTGTGTGGGCTACCGAAATTTTTTGCGGGGGTTTTTCTCCTACCGCAAATTGCAGTTTGCAGGAATTTTCCTGAATTACGGTGTATTCCGCATTCTTTTCCAGATTGTCGAGCTTTGCGGAAAACGCGCCCCACGCGCATTCCGCGCCGTCGGGGTTGTCGGGGTCTGCTCCCAAAAGAATGTCGCCGTTGCCGAATCCGTTGTGTTTGAAATCGAGCGCGGAAGGGGCGTCCGCCTTTTTGTCGTCTTTTGCCGTCGTGATGTCGGCGTCTTCGTACAAAACGCCGTTGCGGGCGAACGACTCCCTTTCGCCGTCAGGCAGGGAGTCTATGTAGTTGCGGCTTTTTTCTTCGCGGGGTTTCGGGGCGTTTTTTTCTGCGGATTGCGCGGTGGCGGATTTCCCGCTATCGGGGCCGACGTCGAATTCTCCGTTCGCCTTTCTGTTGGGGTTTGCGCGGTAGGTCGGTTCTTCCGACGCGTCGGGCTGCGGGGTGGCTTGGGGTTCGCGCCCGATTTCTTCGAGGGAAAGTTTGCCGCATGCGCAGAGGCAGAAATTTTTTACGGCTTCCGCGCTTTGCGGATTTCCATTATCGCCGTCGGTGTTTTGTTCGCCCCTTAGCCCGAGCAGATGGGCGGCTTCGTGAATGATTACACCCGCCCTGTTGTCGCGTATTTTTTTAGTGTCGAAGAAAGTGTCGTATATACGGATGCGCCCGTTTTCGGAAACGCACGCGAGAACGGACGGGTCTTCCCGCGAATCCGCGCCGACGTGGATTTTGCCGCGTTCGCATTTTATGCCTCCGTTTTTTATTTCGGCGGCGATTTTCTTCAATGTCTCCGAAAGCCCGTCGGCGTCGAGGTTCATGGCTTTTGCCAACCCGACGTCGGTCTCCCCTTTTTCCGACTTTAAAATGCAGGCGTTTAAAATTTCGAATGCCCCGCCGATTGCGTTGCTCAAAAACGTCCCCTCGCGCGTTGTGAAATTCAGCGGGCGGTTGTAGCGTATGATTCCGTATTTTGTCTGTATGCGTGTTTCCATTGTGCCGATATTATCGCGTTTGTGCGAGTCCGCCAAATTAACTTTGGGAGTTTTGGAATAAAGAGACATACGGGGGTGGTGCACGGAGAGGCGCGGAAGCACTCTGCGGCGCGCGGGGGAAGGGTAGGACTGTTGTCCTGCGGCGCGCGGTGCGGGAAAGAATTGTAGTTCGTGCGGTACGGCTCGGCGGTGTGGCGGCATGGCGGTTTAGCGCAGTTCGGCGGTATTGTGCGGCGGTGCGGAAAGCCCGCTTGGGGACGGAAATTTTTCGGGATTTTTTATGTTGACAAGATTTGTCTTTTAAACATTTGTTTAAACCCTTATATGGAACGCGATTTGGAGTCTATCATTTCTGGGAAGGACAACGACACCTATGCCAAGATTGTCCGCGTCGCTCTGGAGGCGTTTGCCAGCGAGACTCCCGCCGCCGTCAGAATGCGCGACATCGCGGGGCGCGCGGGCGTAAATCTCGCGCTCGTCAACTACCATTTCGTCTCGAAGGAAAACCTCTATGCCGAAATCGCGCGAATGATTGTCGACTACCAAAAGAAAATTTCGGCGGAGTTTTTCGCGCGCTTTGCCGAAGTGAAAAAATCGGGTTCGCGCGCCGACGCACGCGGGCTCGTTTCCGACTTCCTCGCCTCGAGAATACGCTGCGAGTCCGAAAAAAACCGCCACGTCCGCAACATCATTTTGATTATGATGCGCGAGGAGCTTTGCAACACCGAGGCGTACGGGCTGTTTTTGAAGGAAATCTTCGTCCCGCGCGTTTTCGCGGTCGCCGAGCTTGTGGAAATCGCCTCGGGCGGCAGGTTCGCGGGCGAGTCGTCGCTGATAGCCGCAAAAATGCTGTTGGGTATGACGCACCTTTTCAACACTGCGCGCACGGGCTTCAAGTACGATTTGAAGTGGCGCAGAATCGGCAAAAAGGAGGCTGAGCGCGTCAGGGCTATCGCCGACGAAATCGTCGAAAAAATACTCTCATAACACTTTTTTAAAATGAATTACAAAAATCTGAAAGTCATTGCGCCGACCGCGTTGGCCGCGGCGTGCGCGCTGTTTGTAAACGGTTGTTCGGATTCTTCCGAAAACGCGAAATCGGAGGAAATCCCCGAAGTCGTCGCCGCAGTTCCCCTGAAAAAAGACGTCGTGCTGATGGACGACTACACGGCGCGGCTGGCGGCGGTCGAATCGGTCAAAGTGAGGGCGCGCGTTGGCGGGTATCTCGAGAAGGTCAATTTCAAGGAGGGGCAGTTTGTCAAAAAAGGCGACCTGCTTTTTGTAATCGACCCGCGCACGTTCGAGGCGGAACTCGCCTCGGCAAAAGCGAGGGTTGCGGAGGTCGAGGCGCGCGTAAAGCTCGCCGACACTAACCTCAAGCGCGCGAAGGAGCTTTTCGCAGCCGACGTAGTTTCGCAGGAAGTTCTCGACACCCGCAGTTGCGAAATGCTTTCGGCGAATGCGGCGTTGCTCAGCGCGCAGGCTGTTTTGCGCAATGCGCAGCTGAATCTCGACTTCGCGTATATCCGCGCGCCCATTTCGGGACGCATCAGCGAGAAGCTCGTGGACATCGGCAACCTCGTCGTCGCGAACTCCACGGTGCTTACGACAATCGTAAAGTACGACACGATTCAGGCGTATTTCGAACTCAGCGAGCGCGACGTCGTAAACTACCGCGAAGCTGGGCTTTTCGGGAAAATCGACGTGAACGCTGGGACTGGTCCGAAGGTCGAATTGAAACTTTTCGAAAACAACGGCAAGGCGTATTCGGGCGTGCTTAACTATTGCGACAACCAAATAAGCCCCGACACCGCGACGCTCGCGATGCGCGCGGATTTCGGCAACGCCGACGGCTCGCTTACCCCCGGAATGTTCGGGACGATTTCGCTTGCGGGCGAAACGCGCAAGGGCGCGCTGCTCGTGCCCGAAAGCGCAATCGGCACGGACTTGGTCGGCCGCTATGTGATGGTTGTCGGCAAGGATTCCAAGATTGCGTACAGGCACGTCGAAGTCGGGCGTCTTTTCGGGAAGTACAGGATAATCGAAAAGGGGCTTTCCGAAAGCGACACGGTTGTTGTTGCGGGTTTGCAGCGCGCCGTGGAGGGTGCGAAAGTCAGGGTTAAACTCGAAAGCGTGAAGTAAATGAAAAGCAACATATCGCACTTTTTCATCGACCGCCCCGCGTTTGCGATGGTCATTTCCATCGTCATAACGCTCATCGGGATTGTCGGATATTTCCGCCTGCCCGTGGCGCAGTATCCCGCGGTCGTTCCCCCGTCGGTCGTCGTCAGGACGAGCTATCCAGGGGCGTCGCCCGAAATTTTGATGGACACGGTCGCCGCGCCGCTCGAGCAGGAAATCAACGGCGTCGAAAACATGATGTATTTTTCCAGCCAGTGCAGCGCGGACGGCTCGATTGTAATCACGGTGACTTTCGAAGTCGGCACGAATCTCGACATCGCGCAGGTGCAGGTTCAAAACCGCGTGGCGATGGCGACTCCGCGATTGCCCGAAGAGGTTCGCAACATCGGGGTTGTCGTGAAGAAGCGTTCGCCCGACATGCTCGTTAGCATTAACATCATTTCGCCCGACAAGAGCCGCGACAAGCTCTATCTCACAAACTACGCCATCAGCCAGATGAACGACCGCCTTGCGCGTATCCCCGGCGTCGGCGACTTGGAGGTGCTCGGGCCGCGCGAATACAGCATGCGCATTTGGCTCAACCCCGACAAGCTCTCGCGCTACAACATGACGCCCGCGCAGGTCGTGAAATCCCTCCGCGAGCAAAACAAGCAGGTCGCGGCGGGAAAGCTCAACCAAGCCCCGATTGCCAATCCCGACTCGGCGTTCGAGCTTACCATCAACACCAAGGGGCGTTTCTCGACCCCCGAGGAATTCGGCGACATCATAATAAAATACTCGCCCGACGGAAAAATCGTGAAGCTCAAGGACGTTGCGCGCGTCGAGCTGGGCTCGTACGACTACACGACCGATTCGTACCTCGACGGCAATCCGTGCGTCGGCATTTCAATCTACCAGCTCCCCCGTACGAACGTCCTCGACACCGCCGAGAGAATCCGCAAGGAGCTTGAGGTAATGAAGGCGAGCTTCCCGTCGGGCGTCGACTACGAAATCACAATCGACAACACGACCTTCATCAAAACGTCAATCAACGCCGTCTACCACACGATTTTCGAGGCGGTACTGCTCGTCGTATTCGTAATCCTGCTGTTCCTGCAAAGCTGGCGCGCGGCGGTCATTCCGCTGACGGCGATTCCCGTGTCGCTAATCGGGACGTTCGGGTTTATGGATATGTTCGGGTTTTCGGTCAACAACATTTCGCTTTTCGGAATCGTGCTGGCAATCGGGATTGTCGTCGACAACGCAATCGTCATCGTCGAAAATGTCGAGCGCAACATGAAACTCGGAATGGACGTGCGCGAGGCCACGCGCCAGACAATGAGCCACGTCCAGAACGCGCTGGTCGCGATAACGCTCGTGCTCAGCGCGGTATTTGTGCCGACCGCGTTTGTCGAGGGCATTTCGGGACAGTTCTACAAGCAGTTCGCGCTCACGATTGCAACCTCGACGATTATCTCGGGCGTAGTTTCGCTGACGCTCTCGCCCGCGCTTTGCGTGCTGCTGATTAAAAATGCGAACGAACGCCCCGACTTCCTCACCCGCGCGATAAACTTCTGCTTCGGCTGGTTCTTCCGCGCGTTCAACGGCGCGTTCGAGTGGACTGCGCGCAAATACGGCGTCTTCGTAAAACGCATTCTGCGCTACTGGGTATTCATACTTGTTTTGTACGCTGGACTCATCGTTCTGACGGGCTATCTTTTCTCGATTACCCCGAAGGGCTTCATTCCCAAACAGGACAACGACTACCTGCAAATCTTGGCGCAGCTGCCCGAAGGCTACGCGCTGGAGCGCACGGACGAGGTGATGAAAAAAATGCAGAAAATTCTCGCGGGCACGGAGGGAATCAGGGAGTTCATGTGCGTCGTCGGGCTCAACGGCGCGACCCGTACGCGCTCGTCGAATTCGGGCGCGCTGTTCGTCAGAATGACTCCCAAAGCCGAGCGAATGAAACAGGGGCTTGACGTAAACAAAATGATGAAAGTGCTTTCGAAGAAGGTCGCCGAGGCGCTCCCCGAGTCCTCGACGTTCATACTGACGCCGCCCGCCGTGCGCGGTATCGGCGTCGGCGGCGACTTCTGCGCCCAGATTCAGGACAGAACCGGACGCGGCGCGCGCGACATCGAAAAATACACGAAGATAATCGCCGAACGTGCCCGCCGCACCGCACCGATTATGAACGCGTTCACGACATTCCGAGTCTCCTCCCCGCAGCTGTATCTTGACATAGACCGCGAACGCGCGCAGAAGCTCAACGTCCCGATTTCGTCGATTTTCGAGACCCTGCAATTCAACCTCGGTTCGATTTATGTCAACGACTTCAACATTCTAAACCGCGTCTACCGCGTCAAGGCTCAGGCGGATACCGACAAGCGAAGCGAACTTCGCGACATCTACAACCTCAAGGTTCAAAATGTGCGCGGGGCGAACGTGCCGCTCGGGTCGGTTGCGAAAATCCGCCGCACAATCGGGCCCGACAGAGTCTCGCGCTACAACCTCTACCCGAGTGCCGAAATCATCGGCAACCTCGCAAAGGGCTACAGCACGGGGCAGGCGATGGCGGAAATCGACAGAATCGCCAAAGAAGTTCTGCCCGACGGAATGGGCATTGAATGGACGGACTTGGCGTTTCAGGAAAGGCGCGTCGGGAACACCTCGATTTACGTCTTCGCGCTCTGCGTGGTTTTCGTGTACCTTATGTTGGTCGCGCTGTACGAAAACTGGAAGCTCCCGATGTCGGTGATTCTCGTAGTTCCGCTGGTTCTGCTTTTCGCGATTTGCGGCGTGCTGGCGCGGCATCTGGACAACAATCTGATGACACAGGTCGGGTTCATCGTCCTAATCGGGCTTGCGTGTAAGAACGCGATTTTGATTGTCGAGTTCGCGAAAATCAGGCAGGAGAAGGGCGAGGACGCCGCAAGCGCGGTTGCGAGCGCGTCGCAAAACCGACTCCGCCCGATTCTGATGACGTCGTTCGCGTTCATTTTGGGCGTCGTGCCGCTCGCATACGGGACGGACGCCGGCGCGGAATTGCGCGAGGCTCTCGGGACTTCCGTGCTCTTCGGCATGATAGGCGTGACGTTCCTCGGATTGATATTCACGCCCGTTTTCTTCTACGCTATCCGCAAAAACTACAAGGCGATAAAAAATGTTTAAGAACAAAATTTCAAGATTGTCGAAATACTCTGCGGCGGCGGGCGCACTCGCCCTCTGCGGCTGCACGATGATTCCCGACTACGAAAATCCCGACGAAACCTACGGGCTCAAAAAGCTCGATGCCCCCGAATTCAAACACGCCGCGGGGCTTTGGAAAAACGCGGCTCCCTCCGACGGCGCGCCCAAGGGCGAGTGGTGGGCGATTTTCGGCGACGCCAAGCTCGACGCGCTCATAAAGACGTGCGATGCAAACAACCCCGACATCGCCGCCGCATTCCAGCGCGTCGAACGCGCCCGCGAAGCCGCTTTTATGAACGAAAGCGACCTCTACCCGCACCTGTCCTCGACCGACTACTACAAGCGCGACGGTCGAACCGAAGTGCAGCAGCCCGTCGCCACGGGGACTTACTCGTCGTGGGTCGTGGGGCTCGGTGCAACTTGGGATTTGGACTTGTTCGGGCGTATCCAGAGCCTCGTAATTCGCGACAGGGCTTTGGCGGAGGCGACATATGCCGACTACCGCAACGTAATGCTCGCCCTGCACGCGCGCGTCGCGGCGGAATATTTCGGGCTGCGCCAATGCGAGTCCGAAATCGCGCTTTTGCGCAAGACCCTCGAAGTCCGCAAAACCCAGAGCGAGTTCGTCGCAAAGCGCAAAATGCTGAAGTTCGCAAGCGGCGTCGATTTGTCGAGAGCCAATTTGCAGGAAAGCGAAGCCGCCTCGGAGCTGAAATCGCTGCTGCGCAGGCGCGACGCGAGCCTCAATACGCTCGCAATCCTCGTCGGCGAATCCCCGTCGAAATTCGACTTCAAGTGCGAGCCGCTCTCCGAATCCCTCCCGCAAATCCCGAAAATCGTGCCCTCGCAACTTCTCGAAAGGCGACCCGACATCGCCGCCGCCGAGCGCGAAGTTTTTGCGGCAAACGCCAAAATCGGCTCGGACACCGCCGCATTCTTCCCGACAGTCTCGATAACGGGCGATGTGGGGTTCGGCGCGAATAAAATTGAAGACCTTCTCGGCGCAAGTTCCCTTGCGTGGGGCGTAAGCCCGCAAGTGTATATTCCGATTTTTCAGGCGGGCAAAATCTACGCGCAAAAGCAGACCGATTTGGCGGCGTATCGCGGGACGGTCGAGCGGTACAAATCGAAAGTCCTTTCGGCAATCGGCGAGGTGGAAACATCGCTCTCGAACCTTTCGCACATGGAGGGCGAATACGCCGAACGCGTCAGGACAACCGACTACGCAAAGCAGGTGCAAAATTTCACCCAGCGCGAATACGAGCTGGGCAATCAGGACTACTTCGCGGTAAGCGACGCCCAGCGGCAGGCGTTGCTGCACGAGCGCGAACAAATAAAGCTGCTCGGGGCGAGATACCGCCAATGCGTCGCCCTCATAATGTCCCTCGGCGGGGGCTGGACGTCAGCGGACGACACTCCGCCGCCGCCGAAGGGAATGTACGAAGCGGCGGAAGCGACCGCAGAAAGCAAATAATCGGCGCGGATTTTTTTATTCAAACGAATATTTTATATTCAGCCGAATATCGGGCGGATTGGCAGTTGCTGCCGATTCCGCCCGTTTTTTTTTGTCGGATATCCCAAATGAAAATGTGCGGGAAGGGAAAAATAAACAACCGTTTCGCAAATTTATCGCAAATTTTTGACCTCAAAAGAATGTTTTTTTGCGCTTTTTGCTTATCTTTCAATAATCCTTCAAAAAGTTTCAATGGCTTTGTAATTCGCTGGTAATCAAATAAAAAAGCCCGCAACTCATGAAGAATTGCGCGCTCTTCGTCAAAAGTTGTGGAATGGATAAAAAAAAGGAGGGCAAAGAAGAGGGAAAAACTCTTACAATGCCCAGTGTGCAATTTAGAAGTTTCAAGATACAAAGGACAATAAGCGTAAGTCAAACTTATTCGGTGGCTCAAGTGGAGGCAGTGCAACGGGGAGCTCCCCGTTGCACTGCTTGCGGCTCGGAGCATTTGATACATTACGATTCGTATAAACGGCAGATAAAGCACATATCCGACAGCGGGTCAAAATATCTGCTGACGGTAAGATGCAAGCGGTACAAGTGCAAACACTGCGGCAAGATATTTAGGCAAAGGCTTGAA
>DJPO01000078.1 GCA_002437405.1 Opitutia bacterium UBA6410
ATAAAGTCGAGGGAGCTCGAGGGGCGAGAGCCCCTCGAACGGGCTTGTCAAACTGCCGTTCAGACGCTGGCTTTGGGGAAAAACTGCGATGGCGTGCGTACGGAGGACTGGAGAAAACTTGCGTTCCGTGGGGATAGAAGTATTGGCGAAGCCAATCTTCGGAAGGGGCTTGCCCCTTCCTATGGCTGGCGCACCTTGCGCCCGCCGTATCAAGCCCGATTTCACAAGCCTAAAAAAACTTCCGCACTGGAACTAATCCCTCACCCTAAAGAAGATGCGCTTGCCTGCTTGGATTACTGATGTCCTGCGGGTGATTGTGGCATATGCATCGGAGACCTTTTCGGAGTCTACCTTTACCGCACCCTGCTCAATCAGCCTGCGGATTTCCTTCTTGCTCGGGAAGAAATTGGTCTTCGCCATTACGTCCGCCAACTTCGCCTCTTCGCCCTCCGCTACGTCGCTCCACGCAAATTCGGGCATATCTTCGGGGATTTCGTTCTTGGAAAATACCTTTTCGAAGTTCTCCAATTCCGCCGCCGCAGTCTCCTCGCCCGAGAATTTTGCAACCAGCAATTTTGCCAGCTGCTTTTTGCACTTCATCGGGTGCTCGGACTTCAACGCCTCGATTTGCTCGGGCGTGTAGAGCAGCAGGTAGCGGTAGTACTTCCACATCGTCTCGTCGCTGACGGACATAATCTTGCCGAACATCTGGCGCGGTTCGTCGTTGAAGGCGATGTAGTTGTTGTAGCTCTTGGACATCTTCTTTTCGCCGTCGAGCCCCACCAACAGGGGCATCGTGATGACCGCCTGACCGACGAGTCCCTTTTGTGCCTGCAAGTCGCGTCCTACGAGATTGTTGAAAAGCTGGTCGGTTCCTCCCAACTCAACGTCCGACTCTATCATAACGGAGTCGTACCCTTGAATCAGCGGATAGAGGAATTCGACGATGGAAATGGGGGTCTTGCTCGCATAGCGTTTCGCGAAGTCGTCGCGCTCGAGCATTCTGGCAACCGTCATCTTGCGGGCGAGCTCGAGCGTGTCGCCGAACGACATCTTTGAGAACCATTCGCTGTTGCGGTGAACCTCCGTGCGCGACTTGTCCAGAATCCTGAACGCCTGCTCCAGATACGTGCGGCTGTTTGCCTCGACTTCTTCGGGAGTCAATACGGGGCGGAGGGCGGAGCGGCCGCTCGGGTCGCCGATGCAGGCGGTGTAGTCGCCGATAATCAGGACGGCTTGGTGTCCCAAGTCCTGAAACTGGCGCATCTTATTGAACACGACCATGTGCCCGAACGTGAGGTCGGGGCGTGTGGGGTCTACGCCGAGTTTGACTCTGAGCTTTTTACCCGCGGCGAGCTTTTCCTTCAAGTCCTCCGCGCCGATAAACGTGTCGCAATTTTGTGCAAATATTTCGAGCTGGTTTTCCATAGTAAAAAAATTTTCCGCCCATTTTATCCGTATCCGCGCGAAAATGGCAACCATTTTATTGGGGGCAAAATGCGCAGCTTTCGGAGGGCGCGCATTCGGGAGGCGGGGCGGAACTTCCTTACACAAATATAATCAAAAAAAGCTGGATTTCTTACAAAAAAATGCAATAATTGCAAATACGCGGGGGATATTACGGAATTGCCCGATTCCCCGAATTGGCTTGACGCGCCCCCGCGCGGAATAAGAAACTATCCGACGAAATTTTCGATATGACAAGACACAACGTAATCAGCATAATCATGGGCGGCGGACGCGGCACGCGTCTGTACCCCCTCACCAAGTACCGCTGCAAGCCGGCAGTCCCGCTGGCGGGCAAATACAGGCTCGTCGACATTCCGATTAGCAACTGTATAAATTCGGGCTACGACCACATTTACCTGCTTTCGCAATTCAATACGGCGTCGCTGCACAAGCATATCCAGCAGACCTACAAGTTCGACTCGTTCGGGCAGGGGTTCGTCGATATTCTCGCCGCCGAGCAGACCGACTCGGGCGGAAGTTGGTATCAGGGCACTGCCGACGCGGTGCGCAAAAATATGCACCACTTCGAACGCCACCACGGCGAAAACTGCTACTACCTGATTCTCTCGGGCGACCAGCTCTACCAGATGGATTTCACGAAGATGGTCAACGCGCACATCGAAAGCGGCGCGGACATCACTATCGCCGCAAAGCCGATGCCGCGCTCGGAAGCCTCGAGCCTCGGGGTAATGCGCGTCGACAAGGATTTGAACATCGTCGAATTCGCCGAAAAGCCGAAAGACCCCGCGGTAATCGACTCGTTCCTCGTCGATAGTTCCGTCGTCTCCGACATAAAAAATCCCGACCCGCAGGGCTACTGCATGGCGTCGATGGGTATATACGTCTTCTCGCAGAAAGTTCTGGAGGAGGCAATGAGCGGCACGGAAATGGACTTCGGTAAGGAGATTATCCCTGGAATGCTGGGCAGGAAAAAGCTCTGCGCATACGTCTTCAACGGCTATTGGGAGGACATCGGCACAATCCGCTCGTTCTTCGACGCCAACCTTTCGCTGACCGACGATGTTCCGCCCTTCGATTTCTACAAAAAAGGGCAGACGGTCTATACCCACAGCCGTTTCCTCCCTGGGGCGAGAATTTTCAACAGCCACGTCGAAAGGTGCGACATCTCCGACGGCTGCCTTATCCGCAACGCCGACCTCGAACGCTGCATAATCGGCGTACGCTCGATAATCGGCGACGGCACATATCTGAAGAACGTCATAATGATGGGCGCGGATATGTACGACTTCCACAGCCACAACAAGGAGCCGCGCTTGGGAATCGGCAAAAACTGCCATATCGAAAACGCGATTATCGACAAAAACGCGAGCATCGGCGACAACTGCTACCTGACGCCCGACGGCAAGCCCGACCAATGGGAATCCGACGGACTCTATGTCCGCGACGGCATTTTGATTGTGACCAAAACGGCGGTCATTCCCGCAGGCACGCGTTGCTAACTCGGCGCGCGAACGGGAAAGGGAAAAACTTCCCTTTTTGTGCGCGGCAGCCGAACTGCGGAATTGCCGAAAAACAGAAAAACAAGAAAATCCCCCGAACTCCCCAGCGGTTTCGGGGGATTTTTTCTTTTGCGTATTGGCGCGCTTCTAAAATCTTTCTCTTTAAGCCTTAGGGGGATTTGAAAAATTTTTTCAGAAAAAGCTCGCCCATCTCTCGGCGATAGTATACTCTCTTTGCTTTCCGTTTAACTACATTAATGATGGAGGAAACTATGCTAAAAAAGCTGATTAAAATCGTACCGTCCGCCGTTGCGTGCACGGTGCTTTCGCTTGCCGCAGTCGCGGGCGAAAACTGGAACGACCCGAATTTCGTGGCGGGTGCAAAAGCCGAATTTTCGGGCGAGGGCGCAAACGTCCCCGAAGGATACGTCCCGCCGATTATCGGCAACGGCTCGATTGTCACGAGCGTCGATTTTCTCGGCAAGCAAATCCAGCGCAAATACGTCTCGTTTTTCCCCGAGGTCGTTTGGGCGGGCAGGCGTTCGAACATTCCGAATACGTCGCTGATTACGATGGGGCATTTTGACGACGAAATTTCAATCGACGGCAAGCCGCTCGGCGCGCCCCAAAAGTGGAAACAAACGCTCGATACCCGCCGCGGGCTTACGGAATGTGTCGTCGAATACGGCGCAGCTACGGTAAAAACCGTGGCGTTTGTCCCCTACGGAACCGATATGCTCGTCGTGAAAAAGAGCGTGCTCGCGAAGTCGCCCTCCGCAAAAAGCGCGGAAATAAAATTCTCCTACCGCTTTGCAGACAAGGATTCCCCGTATCCGCCGTTCCGCACGTTTATGGACGAAGCCGCCGCGAAGATCTCCGACAATTCCGCGACCCTCTTTTATACTACATACGGGTACGCCGTCTATAACGGGCGCATCGGCGCGGCATCTTCCGCTCCCGCGAAAGTCTCGACGACGAAAACCGACATTGTCCTCGACTCGCACTTCGACCTCGTAAAGGGCGCGGCGGAAAGCGCGTATTTTATATCCTATGCCGACGACTTCCAAAAAGCCAACGCAGCCGCGACTGCCCAAGCCCACAAAAAGCTCGTCGCCGAAAAGGGCTTTGACGGAATTCTCGCCGACCACGTCGCAAGCTGGGAAAAATTCTGGGGCGACGAATTCGTGTCAATCCCCGACCCGAAAATGCAGACCGCCTACCAGACGGGGCTCTACCACCTGCGTACTAATTGCACCAAGTGGTCGTTGCCCGTAACGCTCTTCGGACACGGCGCGGGCTGGTCGGGACGCTTCTTCGGATTCGACGAAATGTTCGCGCATTCGGGCGCGGTGTCGTCGGGCAAATTCGACGTATCCGTTCGTACCCCGAACTTCCGCCGCGCGCTCCTGCCCGTTGCAATGCGGCGAACCGCGCACTACGACGACAACTCCTTCAAAAAATTCGGCGCGCGCTATTCTTGGGAAACGCTCGAAGACGGCGCGGAGGGCGCGCCCAATCCGTACGGATTCTGGATTGACCACGTCTTCCATATGGCGAACATCGCCAACAGCTGCTGGAAGCACTACCTATATACGGGCGACAAAAAATTCCTCGAGCAAACCGCGTATCCCGTAATCCGCGAATGCGCCGCGTTCTACTACTCGCATATGCTCTACAAGAACGAAAAGGGGCAGACGATTTTCGGCAAATGCACGGACATCGAACGCCTCGGACCCGCCGTCGAAAACGCGTTTATGAGCTCGAGCGGCGCAATCTACAACTTCGAGATTGCCGCCCGCGCCGCCGCGGAACTCGGGGTAGATGCCGACTACGCCGCAAAGCTCACCGCCTCCGCCAAGGCGCTGCGCGAATCGCTGCCGCATAACGGCGAAATGTACCTGCCGTTCGCGGGTTGCAAAGAAAAAAGCTTTGTCTCGATTACCGGTCTGTACCCCTACACGATTTTCGACAAGAGCGAGAAAAAACAGGTTGCCGCCCTCTACGACTTTATGAAAAACATTAGCAAGGCGGGCAATATGTACCCGATAGGCAACAAAACCTGCTCGTGGTATCTCGGGATTTTGTCGTCGTCGCTGGCGAACATTCAGGACAACACGGGACCCGAAACAATGCTCTCCGAAGCCGCGCGCAACGCGGGCAAATTCGGCGAAACTTGGGAAATCAACGAGGCCGACCTTCACCGCAACCCGTGGTTCACGACCGCCGCAGGCAGCTATGTCCACGCCCTGAACCAAATGTTCGTCAACCCGCGCGAAAACGGCGACATCGACATCGCCGTCGCCGCTCCCAAAAAGTGGAAAAACTACAAGTTCGAGCTCCCCTCGTACGGCGGCGCGAAAATCGCGGGCGAAGTGGCTGGCGGCAAATTCGCAAAGCTCGAATACGCCGCGGGCAAAAACGATTCGCACAAGCGCACAATAGTGCTTCCCAAATATCTCGTTCCCGCCGAAAAGGTCTCGAAAGACTGGACGGAGGACGGCGAATTTTACAGAATCCCGACAAACGGGAATTTTAAACTGTAATCGATTGCCGCTCCCCGATTGGGGGCGTATATAAAACAAAAGAGTCCGCAATTTCCCAAGGGTTGCGGACTCTTTTGCACGCAAAAAATTCCATTCCCGCCTTGTCGCCGAGGGGCACAAAAAAAGGCTCTTCGTCAAAGA
>DJPO01000047.1 GCA_002437405.1 Opitutia bacterium UBA6410
GGATTTGCCAAATTCAAAAACAGCGTAGGATGTGCGCCGATAAACCTGTTAATTGCCTGCGCCGGGTCGCCTACCGTTATGAAATTGGCGGCGGGCGCACACTTTCTAATTTCTTTTAAAACGTCTACAAAAACGCGGTTCATATCCTGAGCTTCGTCAACAAACACAAAACGCAAATTGCCAAGCATTTTTTCGCACCTACTCGACAACGGACTTTTTCCGACCGCCTTTTCCATAACAGCTGAAAATGTTTCGAAATTTACGTCAATGAGTTCGCACAACGTAGTAGATAGGATATTGAAAAAAGATTCGATTTGTGCGCGCGTTTTTACGCTTCCTCCGATTAAATTACTTCCCGATTCTACATTACCATTCGACGACGAATACTTTTTTAATATTTTATCCACATATGTCTTTACGTCCATACTGCCGGATTTGGGCATAATGCTTATCTTCCCTTCGGCTCTCAGCCGTTCTATTATTTCCATTAGGAACTTCGATAGTTCGTCCTTGCCGATGTATGTGAGACCGGAAAGGTCTTTAATTTTCTGCCCTTCCGTATTGGCATTGCATTCGTTGCAAAATTCCCTCAATTCGGCGATGTCAGACGGCGTTTCTTCGGGCGAAAACTTTAGCCAATCTTCGGGCGTAGGTTGCGTCGGCAAAGATTTCAAAAACTTGCCGTTTACCAAAAGCGAGCCGTAAAACATATTGTCGTCTTGGTCTCCGTCAACGATTTCAATATACGATTTTCGCCTTGCCGATTCGGCAGACCGGTTTTGTCCAAAGTCAGAGTTGTCGATAATCGAAATTATCGCACGGTCGTCGCAAATTTTTAAGTCGTAGTTTATGTCCCAAAGGAAAAGGCGGTTTGCGATGTCGCAGATTCTCTTCTGAAAAGCTTGCGGTAGCGGATTCCCCGCCGAGTCCAATAACGAATCCCCGCGCAGCGTGCGGTTTTGTTGAAATTCCTTCGAGCAACGCCTGCCAATGTCGCCGCGAAGCACAGCTCCGTTGCTCGAAATTCCGAAGTCAGACAGCCTCTTCGACAACATTACTTTTTTTGGCTTTTCGGTCGAACCGCCAGCTTCTGGGTGCGCAAGAAAATCGAGATTGTCGATGCCTTTTCGGAACTTTTCATCGTCAAGATATTTCTCGCCTATAAAATTCTGGAACTTATACGAAACATCTTTATGATAGACACTGGCATTTTCTGTTAATATGTCGCCTTTTTTCATAGAGACTTTTCTCAAAAATCTCATGGCAAACGCGTGGAATGTGTATGCGCAAATGTCAGAAAGCTCGGGTTCCTCCAGTTTGTTTTCAATCGCCTTGATTTCGAGGTTAATCTTGTTGGAGATGCGTGTATTAAGCGTAAGAATTACGATTTGATTACTGTGGACTCCGCAAAATTTTCTGAGCAGGGCATAGGCAAATAAAATCAGTGTGGTTTTTCCCGAGCCCGCGCTTGCGCCAACCCTAAAATAATTCAAAGCCTCATTTGACTCGGCCACCCGCGCGATTTCGCGAAGAACAGCCATTTGGTCGTCATCTGGGGTTCGATTGAGTGCTTCTTGTAAAAAAGCTTTGAATTTCAGTTCGTCTAACATATGTTTATATAAAATATCAAATGGCTTCAAATGCAACAATTTTCGAGAAAACGTACGACGCACTGAAATCGCTGGGGGATTGCTCCATCGGGTATGCGTATCGAAAGCTCGAGTTGGAAGATTCGCCAGTCAAGCCCGCGCATATTCGCAGAATGCTAAAAATAATCCGCGAAGAAGGGGATTTCGATTCAGCCGAAGAAGTGCATAGGCTTTACGCTGACATACCGTATTGCGGGCGCGGACGGCCGCCGGCGTCGAACTTGAACGCCCGCAACGAACTAATTTTGGACTGTCTCACCTCGGGTGAAATTCAAACGCGCTCGAAAATCTGCGGCGAGCTCAATAAATGCCGCGACGACATTTGCGGGCGCAGATACAAATGGACTTCAAAAAAGCAAAGGTACAAACCGCAAAGCGCGAAATCAAAACAGCCCGCCGATAAAACGCAATCCGAAGACAGAAAGGCGATATATCCGCCCTCTTCGATTACGCGCATTCTGAAAAGGGATTTTAAAATTCCGCTTCGGCGCAAGATTGTTCCAACAGACAAGCGAACAAAGCTTCCGCGTCGCCTTTACGGGCTGGTTGTCCGCAATGTCGAATTTCTAAAATACAACGGCAACGTCGGCAAATATATCGCCGTTGTCTTTGCGTGCCACCCTAATTGCATTTCAGACTCGAACGACGACAGGGACGACATTACCGAACGCAGCAAATACGAACACCATTTTTTCGCATTATATGACCGAAAAAATCATACGCCTGAGCAGGCGTTGAAAAAGTTCCGCGACAGCTTCGTTAAGGAATGCGCTTCCGTTGAATTCGCCGACGTCTGCAAAGAATTCTCCACCGATGTGGACAGCGAAGAGACTTTGCACACAATCCTAAAAAGGCAGACAGCCGACGAAGAGCGCGAAAATAAGAAAGCTTTGGAAAAAGAAACCGCCAAGGCAAAATGACGCTATTTGAGCGCATCTTGCAGCTCCCACGCGCGCAGGTGGATTATCCCGCCGCGGTTCGGTATTTTTATATCGTCGAGCGAAACAACGTATTTTTCGTAGTTGTCGTGAATCGACTCCAACGCCGAGTACTCGCGTTTAGCGGTTTCTTCGTCGGATAGCAAATAACAGCTTTGAATGTAAACAACACGGTCGCTTTTCTTCGCCACGAAATCGACTTCCTTTGTCCTCGTAGTCCCCACGAAAACATCGAAGCCGAGCCTGCGCAATTCGAGATAAACCAGGTTTTCAAGCTGGTATCCTATCCCGTAGCCAACGCCTGCAAAAAGGTAGTTGTGAAAGGCGGAATCGTTGAGGTAGTATTTGCTATTGCCCGACAATACTTCCTTGCCGCGCATATCGAATCTATCAACTTTGTGCAAAATATACGAATTTTGCATATATTCCAAGTATGACGAAACGGTTTCGTAGGTCGTCGCCTTATTTTTGCCTTTGTAGTATTTGACGATGCCGCCGATTGAAATCAGCGACGACGAATTGTTTACGGCAAACGCGAAAAGATTTTCCAGCAAATTAGGGTCTTTTATATTGTATCGTTGCACGATGTCGCGCAACAAAACGGTGTCTTTTAACGCGTCAACATAGTTGCGTCGGCTTTCCTCGGTCGGAAGCGTTGTAAGAGCGGGAAGCCCGCCCGTTGTAAGGTATTTCAAATACGCCTGCCTGTCGGCGGAAAGTCCGTTTACCTCGGCAAACTCTACAAACGAATACGGCAGAATCTCGAACTGGATATATCGCCCCGAAAGCAACGTCGCAAGCTCCCCCGAAAGCATTTTCGAATTCGAACCGCTTATGTAGATGTCGCATTCTTCGGTGAAATCCTGCGAGTGCGAATTTACGAATTTTTCCCAGCCGTTTATGTTCTGTATTTCGTCGATGAACATGGCGATTTTGCCTTTCGGAGACATTCGCTTTTTATATTCGGCAAAGAGGTGCTCCAAATCCGCCGCGCTTTCTATGAAGCCGAACTCGGCGTATTCGCGGTTTATGTAAAGGGTGTTCTCTTTTGGAAGTCCGCTTTTTACGAGTGAAAAAAGTATTTGCCGCAGAATGTAGCTTTTGCCGACCCTCCTTTGCCCGACGAGAACCTTTATCAATTTGCTCTCCGAATACGCCGCTATTTTTTCGAGATAAAATTTGCGCGAAAATCCCAAATCTGGCGGATTATCTCCCCAAAAGTTAAATTTCTCTATGCCTGCAAAATAATCGTTCATAGCCTAAAAAATGTTCAATATTTGTAAAATAATCGTCTATGAAATATTATTTTGCAAGTCTTTTCTGCAAAATAATCTCCTACACTCTATGATTTTGCAAACAAACGCAGATTTGTCGGCTACAAAAGAATATTTTGCAACCTCATCAAACTTCGTTCAGGTAAATTTTTAGACGCAAATACAAACCATTTTAACTCAACGAAAGGTTTGTATGAATAAATTATATCTAAAACTACTTGAAATGATTGACAAAAACGAAGGCGCGCTGAACGGGGAAATACTCGCGTTTATTAGGGAACATTCGCTTTTGCCCGTAATGTTTTTGCGCCTAAATCCTTTGGTCTACGAGGCGTTCGGGCGGCTTGTTTCGGACGGATACCAAATACCCCAAACGGACATCGCGGCACTTTTGTTTGCGGAGCGGAATTTTGATAAATCGCTTTGGCGAAGACTTACGCTTCCCGACAATGTCTGGGCGGAGGTTGTAATGGTGGAAAACAGCCTTCTTCCCGTTCTTGAAGAGAAAGGCGTTTTCGGGAGGTTAACGATGGAGAAGTTCCGCGAAATATTCGAGAACGCCTACGACCTCGAAGCAAAGGAAGAGTTGGCAAGGCTTTGGCGGGCACGATTCGGAAACGACCGTCCAACGCCTGCCGAGGAAATTTTGACGCCCATTGACATTTTCGCATGAAAGACGAAATTATAACAAAACTAAACGGCGGCGGTAGGGAAATCGTCCTGACCGCCGACACCCTTTGCAAGCACACGCTTTTTATCGGCAGCACGGGCAGCGGCAAAACAACATCGCTAAACGCCCTATTGCGCGGGCTGATTGCCTTTCGCGCAGACGACAAGAGGCGGAAAATAGGCTTGTTGCTCTTCGATTTCAAAAACGACGGTACGCTTTGCAAAATCAAAAAGTGGGCGCACGAATGCGGCAGAATGCGCGATGTTGTGGACTTCTCGGGCGACGGACACTACTACATCAATCCTTTTGCCGAAGCGGACTCGTCCGCGAAAGTTTCGGAACTTGTAGATTTCCTGATGTCCGCATTCGGCGACAACAGCGGCGAAAACGTGTATTGGACAATGGCGTTCCGCAAGCGTTTGAATACAATTCTGAACTTTTGTCTTTTCCGTCGCGAATCGATGGATTTCGATAGATTCACCGATGCATTTCGGGATTTTCTGGATACCGATAAAATCGACGAATGGCGGGAATTCATCTCTTCCGCTTTGCCCGAAATCTGTCGGCGCGAAGCCGTTGACAAATTGAAAAAGAACGCGGCTTGGGCGCAGATAAAGCGCATTGCAAAGCGGCTAAAATCCGACCTGTCGGAGTGGCAAAAGCTCGATTCGCGCACGAAAAGCAACGAGATAAGCACGATGACAAACACACTCGCGCTTCTCGAAAATCGGACAACCCGAAACTTTTTAAGCGGCAAAAAGCTTTTGGATATCGGAGACACCGCAAGGCTCGGGAAGATTGTCGTTCTGACATTTCCCGCGACAACAAACCGGTTTGCGGCGGCAATCGTGGCGAAACTCGCGAAAGCTCAATTTTATAGGACTATACAGCTTCGCGGCGACTCTCCCGACAACCGCATTGCGGGAATTGTTATGGACGAATTCCCGCTTGTTGCAACTGGCGGTCGCGACATTTCAAGCGATTCCTACAACCTCCAAACAATGCGCAGCAAAGGCGGTTTTGCCATTGCCGCAACGCAGGGAATTGTTGCTCTCGACTTGGCAATCGGCGAAAGGGAACGCGCCCATCTGCTCGCAAACATCAACAACCTTCTCGTGTTTAGAACGTCCGAGCCCGAAGCCGCCAAACTTGTAGAGTTCGCGGCTTACGCTCCGCCTCCGCGCCCAAACATCGGCTTCAATGCTGACGATACAGAACCGCGCGGGGAATTTACTTCGCCCGAAAATCTGCCGCAGGGATACGCATTCGTCAAGCTGGCGAACGGCTTTTGCACGCCTTGCGCCGTAAAGCTCGAACGGCTGTTTGTAGACGCTCCACGCAAAAGCCCGCGCACAGAACCCGATGTAGAACGAGAATGTTTGGCGGAGTTGAGGGACGCATTGGCTCGGACTCCGCGCAGATGATAAATTTTGAGGTTAATACACATTTTATCGCAATGTTAAAAAATATGAAAAAAGAAGACACAACCAACACAAAATACAAACGCGACGGCAGGTATATGTCATACCGCCGCAGAAACCGCGAACTTTGCTTCGCAATGGAAGGAGTAGTTCAGTTGCCGCTTCGGCACGTTTCGCGCCTGATGGCGGCAAAGCAAATCGTATACGAAAGGAACTAAATGAAATTGGCAACATTCAACAAGCACAAGGACAGGTTCGATACAAACAACCCGTATGATGCCTTTATAAAACAGGCGGCGAAGAGGACGAAAGTTCCCGACGAGCTTAGAACGCGGAAAGTTTATATCGGCAAAAGCGCCGTGGGATTGTCAACGCCCGACAAGCACCACTTTCTCGACAGGTCATTGTTCCCCAAAAAGGGAACGCCCACGGTAAAAGTTTCGCGCCAAAAGCACGAAGAATTGCAAGCCTTGCTTGCAAATGCCTTCTCGAAAGACACCTATTCGGCGTATGAGGCTGCGGTAAAAGCCGAATGTCCGCAGATTGAAGAGCCAATCGCCGAAATCTACTTGAAAAGAATCTCCGCGCTTAAACCCACCCTCTGGGCGCGAATCAAAAATATGTTCACCAGCGAACGTTGAAAAAGCGAAAAAACGAGTCTAAAATCCGCCCAAAAATCCTGTTGGATTTTTGTTGGTGAATTGTTGGAAAAACCACCAACAAAACGCCAATTTTGACGGTTTTCGGACGTGCGGGTGTTCCGCCGCAAGTGGCTTAAATACTGGCTTTGCGCGGCATCGCGCTCTTCGTCAAAGATTGT
>DJPO01000081.1:0-416 GCA_002437405.1 Opitutia bacterium UBA6410
GAGCCGCTAACTTTATCGAGCACCGCGCCCGAAGAAAGGGTTTCGCCCTCGATATTGCCGTTGATTGTCGCCGCCGCGCCATTTGCGAGGGTGATGTTTTTGGCGGAGATGTCGCCCGTTATTGTTGCGCCGCCTTCGAATTCGAGGCGGATGTCGCCGATTTCGGAGCGGATTGCAAAGGCGGCGGCGTTTTCGTCCGCGGTGGTTGCCGAGATTTCCGTGCCGTCGCGCATTTTAAGGTTGAGGTCGTTTCCCGTCCGAATTGCGTAGGCGTCGCCGTTTTCGCTCGAAGCCGAGATTTTGCCGCCGAGGGTGATGTCGGCGTTGTCGGCGATAATGCCGCCCGCAGTCCTGTTTGTCGACGATACCGTAATGTTGCCTATGACGTTTTCATTCCCGCCCGATTTTTTTACGGA
>DJPO01000081.1:529-14832 GCA_002437405.1 Opitutia bacterium UBA6410
GCGGAAACGGCTGTAGTTTTATCGGGGGCTGCGATTATGCCCGCCGCGTTGCCGTTCTGCCCCGCGCTTACTTTCATATCGTTAACGGAAATGTTGCTGCCGCCTTCGGTCAGCTGGATACCCGTGGCGTCGGTGTAGCCTTTAACCGTGATTGAATCGGCGGACAGACCGCGCTTGACACTCTTTGCGTATATGCCCGTCGCCTCGCTTTGTTCGCTGCCCGATGTAATTGTATTTTCGACGTTTAGCGTGCCGACCGAAAGCTGGTAGATGTCGCCCGCAACGGAGGCGTCTTTTGCCGCGTTTCCGCCGACTTTTATGCCGAAGGCGTTTTTCGCCTTAACGGTGATTTCGCCCGAATAGTTGTTTTCGAGCGAAACGTCGTCGCTGCCGAGCTGGTTTACGAGTATGCCTATCCCGTTGCCTTGTTTTGCCTCGACTGTCAGTTTGCCCGAAATGGTCATCGCTTGTCCTTCGGTGCTGACCGACGAATTTACGCCCACGATGAAGGAGTCGTTGGTTGTGGTGTTGGCGGAGTTTCCGTTCACACGGTAGTCGCCCGAAATTTCCAAGTCGGTAATTTTTTCTTGGGATCTTATTAACCCGAAATCCTTATCTGTGGCGATGGAGGAAACGGTTCCGAATTCATAATATCCACTTCCGCCAAGAACGCCCGAAGAGCCCGTGCTTGTCTTGTTGTCCCACAAATACGAACTTTCAGATATGCTGCCGTTTATGGTTTCGATATAGCCCTCGTTTTCGATTCTGGTCGTGTTGGTAAGGCGGTTGCCGTACAGTTTAAGCTCGGAGGCGGAGTCCATAATTAGCGTCAGCCCCGTGCCGCCTTTGTCGAAGTCGCCCGATGCGCCGAGTCGCGAATTTTCGAGTTTCAGAGTCGTGTTGTTGCCTGCGGAAGTCGGCTCGGTGTATTTTACGCGCGTCGAGTCGGGGCTTGTCCAGACGTCCTTTAGGGTGATTGTCTTTGTGTCGCCGAAAACTTGCGAAGTCCCCGGGACGGTGCTGCCGGGGGTTATCGGGCCTTCAAGGGTAATGCGGTCTTGGACGGAGTTCCCTTTGCCTGTGATTGTCAGCGATTCGTTTGCGGAATCGTAGTCGTAGGTCTGTGCGTTGAGTGTACCTGCGGCGAACAGCGCGCAGGCAAGTGTCGTAAGGTAATTTTTCATATCGTTGTAGTTTTACATTTCAACCTACGACGACATTTTTCAAATTGCCAGCTTATTCTTATATTAGAGTAAAAGAACCGCCGATTTTTTTGGCGAAACTATCCGACGACGAGGATTTTTATCCCGATTGCAATTAGCACAAGCCCGCCGAGTATCTCGAACTTTCCGCCCGCCTTGTCGCCGAGGATTTTTCCGAAGATTATCCCAAGCAGGGAAATGGAAAAAGTCGTAAGCCCGATTAGCGCGGACGACGGAAGTATTTTGCATTCGACCATTGAAAACGACACCCCGACCGCCATTGCGTCCAGACTTGTCGCCACCGACAGCATAAGAAGTGTTTTGAAGGGCATCGGCATTGTTATTATCGATTCCTCGCCTTTGACGGAGTCGTAAATCATTTTTCCGCCGACAGCCGCGAGAATCGCGAACGCCACCCAGCTCGAAAACGCGCTGATGTATTCGTAGACCGCGCTGCCCATTGCCCAGCCGAGTATCGGCATTAGCATCTGGAAGAACCCGAAAGCCCCCGCGACGGGCAGGGCGTTTTTCGCCCGAAATTTTTTCCAGGAAATACCGCAGGCGACGCTCACGGCAAACGCGTCCATTGAAAGGGCGACGCCTATAAAAAATATTCCGAGAAAATCCATTCGAACGAGTATCCCCGCCCGCGCGGTTTTCTCAAGAAAATTCCGAATTTGGTTGAATTTTTCCGCCGAACCGCAACTAATATTTTTATGCAATCTTTTGAGGAATCGGGGCAGACTCTTTACAAATTTACGCGCGGGGCGTCCAGTTTTGTGGCAAACATCGCCTGCGGGGCGAGGCTTATGAACTGGTCGCTTTCGCTCGCCGACGGCGTCGTTCGCGATGTCGTCTATTGGCCTGAGAACGCGCCGCTCGGCGGCGGCGGGGAATTCGGCGACGTGCGCGGCGGCATTCCAATACTTTTCCCGTTTGCGGGCGCGTCGTTCGCGGACGGACAAAAGGGGTTTTGGAAGTGGAACAAAAAGACGCTGCCGATGCAGATGCACGGCTACGCAAAGGGCGGGAAATTCGTCCCCGAGTTCGTCTCGGACTTCGGGTTTACCGCGCTATTCCAGCCCGACGATAGCTGCAGGCAGGCGTACCCGTTCGACTACGAATTCAGGGTCAATTACAGATTCAACGAGCTTTCGCTTTCGTGCGAGCTTTCTTTAAAAAACCTCGGGAACGAGAAAATCCCGTGGTGCGCGGGGCTTCACCCGTACTTTTTCCTGCCGTGGGGGGCGGGGCAAACACGCAAGATGTACAGGCTCGAGTGCGACGCAAAAAAGGCGGTGCGCTTTACTCCCGACGGCTCGTTTATCCCCGAGGATTTGTTCAAAAACTGCTTCGCCGACCCCGAATTCAACAACAGGATTCTGACGAATTTCAAAACCGCCAAGGTGGCGTTCGGACCGAAGAGCGGCGAGGAGGACATTTTTATAAAAGTGGGCGGCGGCGGAAAGCCCGAGGGCGGTTTTTGCATCGTTACTTGGGCGGAATCGGAGGACGCGCCGTATTATTGCGTCGAGCCGTGGCAGGGCGCGCCGAATGCGTCGGCGAACCCGAAAATGTTTGTCGCGCCCGAGTCGTCCAAGAGCTTTCTCGTGGAAATCTCGCTTTACTGATTATGAGGGCTGTTGTTCAAAGAGTCAAAAACGCGTCGGTGCGCATTTGCCAAACCGACAGCGTGAAGGGAAAAATCGGCTCGGGGCTTCTTGTGCTCGCGGCGGTCGAAAACGGCGACACGGAGGCGGACGCGCTGTGGCTTGCGTCGAAAATCGCGGGGTTGCGGGTTTTCGAGGATTCCGACGGCAAGATGAATCTATCGGTTTTGGACACGAAAGGCGAAATTTTAGTAGTCAGCCAGTTCACGCTTTTCGGGAATGTCAGAAAGGGCTTCCGCCCGTCGTTCAACCGTTCCGCGCACCCCGACACCGCCGTTCCGCTCTACGAATTTTTCGTGAAAACGCTCTCCGAACGGCTCGGGCGGGAAATCCCGACGGGCGAGTTCGGCGCGATGATGGAGGTCGGGCTTGTAAACGACGGCCCGATAACAATCATTATCGATTCGCGCGACAAAGATGTTTAATAGATAATGAAAGCTTGATTTTTATCGCGGAATTCCCAAAAATCGTTTGAAGTATTGGGGCTTCGCCCAAGTTGCTATTTCCTGATATGGGTTTTGAAATTTACGATTGGAAGTTGGTCGCGCTCGCCGCGGCGGCACTCTGCCTGTTTGTGGAGTGCGTGGTTTTGTTTGCAAAAATCGGCTCGATGAAGACAGCCTTCAAAGAGCAAATCGAACGCTTCAAGGCGGACGACGACGTAAAGCTGGCAAAGCGCACGAACGACCTCGAAATGCTCTACAAGGCGCGCGAAATCGAGCTGAAAAGCGAATACGAGGATTTGCTCTCGATGGGCAAGGCGGCGAAGCGCGAGCAGGAGGAAAAGCTCGCCGAGGTCGAGAACCGCATTACCGCCGCAAAACGCGCCAACGAGCGCGCCGAAGCCGAATATGCCAGATACTGTTCTGCGCGCGAGGAATACAGGAAATCCGCCGAACGCTACGCCGTAAAGCTCGCGGGAATCGCGAATCTGGACGTCGAAAAATTGCGCGAAGAGGCGAAAAAGGAAGTCCAGAAAAAGTGCATCGAAGACCTTTCGCTCTACAAATCCGAAATTCTCGAAAAGTCCAAGCGCGAAATCGACAACACGGCGCAGCGGATTTTGGTGGAGTCGATGCAGCGGCTTTCGACGCAGCTCCCGCAGTCGGCGACTGTCTCGATGGTCAAAATACCCGACGAGCCGATGAAGGGCAGGCTGATTGGCAAAGAGGGGCGCAATATCCGCTCGTTCGAGTCAGAAACGGGCACGACGCTCGTCATCGACGAGACTCCCGATTTCGTCTTCGTCTCCTCCTTCAACCCCGTGCGGCGCGAGGTCGCGAAAATCGCGCTCGAAAAGCTCGTTGCCGACGGCCGCATAAATCCGACGACAATCGAGCAGCAGGTTTCCGAAGCCCGCAGGGAAATAGAGGGCAAAACTGTCGCGTACGGAACGGAGGCCGTGGAATCGCTGGGGCTTATGCGCGTCGCGCCCGAGCTTCTGGTTTTGCTGGGGCGGCTGAACTTCCACTATTCGCTCAATCAAAACACGCTCGAGCACTCCGTTGAGACCGCCCAGATTGCGGGTATGATTGCCGCCGAAATAAATTGCGACCCGAATACCGCAAAGCGCGCGGGGCTTTTCCACGACATCGGCAAGGCGGTTTCGGACACAAACCTTTCGCACGCGCAGGCGGGGGCTGCGGTTTTGGCGAAGTGCGGGGAGTCGCGCACAGTCGTGAATGCGGTGCAGTCGCACCACTCGGAGGTCGAGGCGGAGAGCGTCTATGCGATTATCGTCCGCACGGCGGATTCGCTTTCGGCGACGCGCCGCGGCGCGCGTATGGAGGCGACCGAGGGATACATCAAAAGGGTAAAATCGCTCGAGTCCATCGCGCTTTCGTTCGAGGGCGTTGCGAATGCGTACGTTTTGCAGGCGGGCAGGGAGCTGCGCGTAATGGTTTCGCCCGACGAGGTAAGCGACATTGCCGCGTGCGAGCTCGCCAAGAAAATCCGCGACAAAATCGGGCAGAGTGTCGACGGCGCATTCCCCGTGAAGGTAACGTTGGTGCGCGAGCGCAGGTTTACGGAAATCGTCGGCGGCTGATTCTTTTTTTCTTTTATTTTTTTCGAGCGATTGGCTGTCGGCAATTTTAAACGCAATAAAAAGGAGGATTTTTTCTATCCTCCTTTTTGTTGTTTATTGGTTGTATTTTTAATTGTCGGTAAACTACGCTTTTACTTTTGCGAGCAGCTCGTTCAGCCGCTTTGTCATTGTGCGCGGGTTTTCGAGAAGCCCCGCGGCGAGCAGCGCGTTGTCGTAGAGCTGGTCGAGCACGAGCTTTGCCAAATCGGGATTGCCCTTGCGCAGTTGGTCGAGGTTTTTGATTACCTCGTTTTTCGGATTGATTTCGAACTTTACAATCGGCGCGGGCATTTTCGAGTCGGGATTCATCGCCTTTAGCATCATTCGCATTTGCGGCGTGAGGCTGTCGGCGTTCAGCGCGGCGGCGGGGCTGTCGATTAGCCGCCCAGATGTCAAAACTTCCGACGCCTTTTCCGCCCCGAGTGTTTCCTTTATCCAATTTTTAAGTTCTTCGGTTTCCTCCTTCGAGAGCGACTTGGAGTCGTCCGCGTCTTTCGGGGTCTCGGAAAGCGAGATGTCGGCGGAGTCGATTGACTGGAAAGTCTTTCCGTCGAATTCGCCCATATTGCCCACGAGGAACGTGTCAATCGGCTCGTACATAAACAGGACTTCCAGCCCGCGCGCCGCGAACGCCTCGAGGTACGGGGCGGATTCGATTGCGGCTCTGTCCTGCGCCGTGGCGTAGTAGATTTCCTTCTGTCCGTCCTTCATTCCCGAAACGTAGTCTTCGAGCGACACGGTTTTACCCTCGGGCTGGACGCTCGATTCGAAGCGCAGGAGTTTTGCGAGTTCCTTTCGGTTGTCGAAGTCCGTTGCCGCGCCCTCCTTGATGAATGCGCCGAAATTCTTGAAGAATTTGGCGTATTTTTCGGGCTCGTTTTTAGCGAGCTCGCCGAGGTATTTTATGAATTTTTTGAGGACGACGCGCCCGAGCTTCTGGATTAGGGCGGAGTCCTGCATACTTTCGCGCGAGATGTTAAGCGGAATGTCGGCGGAGTCGATTACGCCCTTTGCGAAGCGCATCCAGTCGGGGAAGAGTCCCTTGGGCTGCGCGTCTATCAGAACCTTTTTGCAATAGAGCGAGACTTCGCATTCGCTCTTGCCGAAGCCGAGCCGCTCGGGGTTGGAGGCTGGGATATAAATGAGCGCGTTAAGCTCGACGGGCGCGTCCGCCTTGAAGTGCAGGTAGCCGATTGGCTCTTCCGTCGTGTGGGTCTGGAATTTGAAAAATTCGTCGTAGTCCTCTTTTTTAAGCTCGGATTTCGACTTCAGCCAAATCGCGCGGTGCGTGCCGATTTTCTCGCCGTTTAATTCAATCGGGAAATCGACGTACGCGCTGTATTTTTCGAGAATCGCCTTGATTCTCCACGCCTTGGCGAATTCCTCGCAGTCCTTCTTGAGCTTTGCGACGATTTTCGTGCCGCTCTCCTTTTTGTCGAAGTCTTCGATGGCGAAATTTTCCGAGCCGTCGCAGCTCCAGTGGTGTCCCTTGCCGTCCGCGCCCGCGGTGTAGACGTCGACTTTGTCGGAGACCATAAAGACGCTGTAAAAGCCGACGCCGAACTGTCCGATAAGCCCCTCTCCGAGGTTTCCCTTCGCCGCCTTGATTGCCTCGGCGAACGCCTTCGAGCCCGAGTGCGCGATTGTCCCGAGGTTTTCGACCAGCTCTTCGCCTGTCATACCAATGCCATGGTCTTCAATCGTGAAAGTGTTTTCCTTTTCGTCGAGCGTGATTGAGATTTTCAGATCGTCGTCGGCGACGGGTTCGTCCTTGGCGAGTTTTTGATAGCGCAGTTTCCCCGACGCGTCGGAGGCGTTGGAGACGAGCTCCCTGACGAAAATTTCCTTATCCGTGTAGAGCGAATTTATTACGATGTCGAGTACCTGTTTTACTTCGGCTTTGAACTTGTATTCCATATATTATACCGTTGTTTTCTGTAAAAATCTGTTGTCTTTTGGACGCAAACTTTTTAATCGTCCTGCAAAGAAAAATTTTAATGTTTTATTGCAAGAAATATGGACGCTGAAAAGGATTTTTTTACGATTTACTTTGCGGGCGAGCTTTTTACCCACAAGGATTTGATAGGCAACGCAATGCTCGCCGAGGAGATTTTTGCGCGCTCGGGCGGGAAATTCCGCTGCGCGCTGCCGCAGAACTTCGAACAGCGCAAGGACGACCCGAAGTCCATTCGCGACGAGGACATTTTGAATTTGCTCGAATGCGACTTGGCGATTTTCAACTACGACGGTCAGGAGCTCGACAGCGGCACGGTGGTCGAATTTATGTTCGCGAAATTTGCGGATATTCCCGCGCTGCTATTGCGCTCGGACTTCCGAAGCGGCGGCGACTGCGGCGACAGCTCCGAAAGCTGCCCGCCGTGGAATCTGATGACCTCGTTCTATCCGCGCACGAAGACGCTTTTGCTCAATTCGGCGCAACTATATAAAGAGTCGGTTATGGAATACTACGCGGGCGAGGAATCGACGTACACGTCGGCTTCGAGCGGCTCGCAGTGGGGGCGGATTATGCTCGGCAAAATTGCCGCGCGGATTGTCGAATCGCTCGAAGGGCTTTTGAAAATCCCCCCGACGATGAACCGCGACTGCGCGCGGGGCGTCTACGATTGGCTTTCTAAAATGCCCGACTTTTCCGCGCCGCTCGCCGCCGAGCGCATCGCGGGCGCGCTGAAACGCAAATCGGGTAAAAATATGATTTAAAATCAAATTGGTGTTGAACTCGGCGCGGAAATCGCCATTATCGAAAAAATATGGCTCAAATAAGAAAACTTTTAAGCGGAAACGAAGCAATCTCGCTCGGCGCACTCCACGCCGGTTGCGCGCTCGGCGTAGGCTATCCAGGGACGCCTTCGACCGAAATTCTCGAAAATTTCTCCAAGCTCGGCGGTGCCGCCGAATGGGCGCCCAATGAAAAGGTTGCGGCGGAAGTAGCTCTCGGCGCGGCTTTTGCGGGGTCGAACTCGATTGTGACGATGAAGCACGTCGGCTTCAATGTCTCGCAGGACTTGTTTTTTACAGCCTCTTACAGCGGCATTCAGGGCGGCATGGTTGCCGTAGTTGCCGACGACCCCGGAATGGCGTCGAGCCAAAACGAGCAGGACACCCGCTCGCTGGCGTTTGTCGGCGGTCTGCCCGTTCTCGAGCCCGCAGACTCGCAGGAAGCGTACGATTTCATAAAGCTCGCGTTCGAATATTCGCGCAAATGGGGCATTCCGTTTATCTTGCGGACGACAACCCGCATAGCCCACAGCAACACGATTGTCGAATATTCCGAAACTGTCCCGACTCTCCCGAAGGCTGATTTCGTCCGCGACATTCCCGCCAGAGTAATGGTTCCAGGGCACGCAAAGCCCGCGCACTACAGGCTCCGCGCAAAGCTCGCCGAAATGCGCAAGTTCAATGAAGAGCAGGGGCCCAATCTCGAAATCGAAGGGAAGGGCGACTTGGGCATTATCGCCTCCGGCGTAGCGTTCCAGCACGCGCGCGAGGCTGCTCCCGACGCGGGATTCTTCAAGGTCGGGTTTTCGAATCCGCTCCCGATTTCGAAAATCGCCGAGTTCGCGAAAAAGTACAAGCGCGTAGTCACGGTGGAGGAGGGCGACCCGTACCTTACCGACAAGCTCCGCGCCGAAGGTATCAATATCGAGCCCCGCAACGAAAAGTGGCGTTTCGGCGAGCTGAACGTAGACAAGGTCAGGGCGCAGCTCGACGGGAATCTCGACTACCAACCGCCCGTGATGAAAACCAAGCCGCCACAGCTTTGCAACGGCTGCCCGCACACGTTCAGCTTCAAGCCACTCGTCAATCTCAACTGCATTGTAGCGGGCGACATCGGTTGCTACACGCTGGCGGCGATGAAGCCCATCAGCGGCATGGACATCCAAATTTGCATGGGCGCGTCAATCGGCATGGGCATAGGGCTAAGAAAAGTTCTCCCCGAAGATCAGGCGAGAAAAGTCGTCAGCGTAATCGGCGATAGTACCTTTATGCACAGCGGCCTTACGGGTCTGCTCGAAATGGTCTACAATCCGCCCGCAACTGGGCACGTAGTCGTGGTTGTCGACAATTCGACGACCGCCATGACGGGGCAGCAGGAGCACCCGGGGACGGGCAGAAAGCTCGACCATTCGCCGACTCACGCGGTTTCAATCGAAGATGTCGCAAAGGCTATCGGCGTCCAAAACGTCGTAGTTTTCAAACCCGTAACCGAGGGCGAAAAATTCCAAAAGTATCTCGAGGAAAAACTCGCGACCAACGAACTGACTTTAATTATCCTCCGTCAGCCGTGCCTCTTGGCGGCTGCGGAAATCGCCAAAAGAAAAGCGGCGGGGAAGTAATACTATGCAGGATAAAATTACAAATATCAGAATTGCGGGGCTCGGCGGCATGGGCGTCTTGAAGGCTTCGCTCATTCTCAGCGAACTGCTCTTCGAATGCGGATACGACGTCAAAAAGGCGGAGGTTCACGGTATGTCGCAGCGCGGCGGCTCGATTTCCAGCGACGTGCGCTTCGGCAAAAAGGTCGTAAGCCCGATGATTCCCGAAAAGAAAATCGACTTCCTCCTCTCGCTCGCGCCCGAATGGTCTGACACGCATATGCAGTCGCTCGCGCCCGACGGAATCGTCCTCTCGGCGAATTCCATCGACGTTTCGAAGCTAAAGAGTGCAAAGGCAATCAACGTAGCTGTCTTGGGAATGCTTTCCAAAAAGCTCGACCTCCCGCGCGAAAAGTGGCTCGAGGTTCTCAAAAAATTCTTCCCCCAAAAACTCCACGAAGCCAACGAAGAGGCTTTTATTCTCGGCGAAAACGCCATATAACCTATGCAAAATTGGAACGACATTAACGGAGATTTCCACCCCGAAAGCGCGACGGATTTCCTCCCGAGAGAACAACTTAGGCGTATCCAAACCCAGCGGCTCATCGAAACCGTAAAGCTCGCCTACGAAAAAGTCCCGCTCCACCGCAAGCGCATGGACGAAATGGGCGTCAAGCCCTCGGACATCAAGTCCATCGACGACATCTCAAAGCTGCCGTTTACCCAGAAATCCGACCTGCGCGACACCTATCCCTACGGAATGTTCGCCGTCGATACAAAGGACATCGTCCGCCTCCACGCCTCGAGCGGCACGACGGGCAAGCCTATTGTCGTCGGCTACACGCGCGAGGATATGGACGCTTGGGCGAATTCCGTTTTGCGCTGCATGGCGATGTTCGGAATCAAGCGCGGCGACTTCCTGCAAAACTGCTTCGGCTACGGGCTTTTCACGGGCGGAATGGGGCTGCACTACGGCGCGGAAAGAATGGGCTGCACGGTTATCCCCGCGTCTGGCGGAAATACCGAAAGACAGCTGATGATTATGCGCGACTTCGGCACGACAGCCCTTTGCTGCACCCCCAGCTACTTTATTCATATAATAGAGGAGGGCGAAAGCAAGTACGGCGTCGACTTCAAAAAACTTCCCCTGAAAATCGGCATTTTCGGCGCGGAACCGTGGTCGGAACAAATGCGCCAGTTTATGCAAAAACACACGAACATTCGCGCGTTCGACATCTACGGACTTTCGGAAATCGCGGGCCCGGGGGTAGGGGGCGAATGTTGCGCGCAAAACGGCCTGCATATCCTCGAAGATAATTTCTATCCCGAAATCGTCGATCCCGAAACGGGCAGACCTCTCCCCGACGGCGAAGAGGGCGAACTCGTGCTCACGACTCTCAACAAAAAGGCTATGCCGATTCTGAGATACCGCACGCACGACATCACTTCGATTATCAACCAGCCGTGCTCCTGCGGCCGCACTATCCGCAGAATCCGCAGAATCGGCAGACGCAGCGACGATATGTTTATCATTCGCGGTGTCAACGTCTTCCCGTCGCAAATCGAAGTCGGGCTGCTCAGGGTGGACGAATGCACGCCCAATTACAGAATCGTCCTCGAACGTCAAAAGGATTTGGATACCGTAACCGTGGAAGTCGAAGTTGCCGAAAGCTGCTACGGCGACAGCGTCGCGCAGCTCGAGGCTCTCCGCAAAAAAATACAGACTTCGATTATGAATATCGTCGGAATCAGGATTGAAGTGAAAATCGTCCAGCCGAACAAAATCCCCAGAACCGACGGCAAGGCGAAACGCGTTCTCGACAACAGAAAAATCTAAGACTATAAAACGATAAAACTTGTCCTAAGTATTATGAGACTCAAACAAATATCGGTATTCTTGGAAAACACCCCAGGCCACCTCGAAGATGTCTGCAAAGCACTCGCCGAGGCTGGGGTCAACCTGCTGACAATCACCATCGCCGAAACCAAGGAATACGGGATTGTCCGCACGATTGTCGATAAACCCGAAGCGGCGGCGGCGGCTCTCAAGTCTGCGGGTTTTTTCGCAAAGCTAATCGACGTTCTCGCGGTCGAAGTCGAGGACAAACCAGGTGCTTTGTTGCAAATCCTCAAAAAAACGTCCGAAGCCGGGCTTAACATAGAATATATGTACGCCCTGACTCGCCCGTTCAACGACAAACCCGTAATGGCTATGTCGTTCAAAGACATCGACAAAGCGGAACAACTTTTGTCAAAATAATGTCATTCGGGAAAGAGACGCACTTTACGATAAAGGGAATTACGCACCGTATTTTCCTCGTCTTCGTGTGCACGTCTTTGCTCGCGATTCTGTATTTTAACCTTACCGATGTCAACGACTTGAAACTGTTGGCATCAAAGTTTCCCGAAATCCCCGTATCGGTTCGCAATACTTTTTTGCATATATACAAGGTGGCTTCGTCGCTGTCGCTGTTTTTTGCGGATATTATTTTGGTAGGGCCATTTGCCTATCTAAGCTATTTTAGCGACCACATTAAACCCAACGGCAATAAACTCCTAAATTCGTTGAGCTTTTTCGACTTCGGTTTACTGCTCGCACTCGTTTTTACGCTCTGGTGCATTGCAATACAATTCGTCGTTGTAAATGCGGTCTCTAAAACGCCAAATCCGCTCTGTAAGATGATTGATAACGAAATTCTTGCAATCGCGCTCGGCGTTTTGACATTCGTCTGGCTTTTCCTGCTTGTTCTGAAAGTTTATTCCTATTCGGCGGCTCAGCGCAAAGAGCTTTCCAAATACGCAATAAGATTCTAACAGAGCAGGGGAATTTTTTTCTTTTTCTCCCAATAAAATAATTTTAATATCAAATTTATGACTATGATAAAGAAATTGTTATTAACGGCGGTTCTCGCGCCTATCGCGCTGTTTGCCGAAGACATAAAAATCACCCATGGCCCCTATGTTCACGCCATCGACGAAAATTCGGCGACGATTGTTTGGACGACCAACAAACCCGCAGTTTCGTGGGCAGAAATCGCACCCAACGACGGTTCGCATTTTTATCAGCAGGAACGCGAAAAAATCTTCGAATCGCCGCTCGGCAAGAAACGCATATCAAAACTCCATAGAATCAAAGTTGAAAATCTCAAGCCCGCAACAACATACAATTATAGAGTTTTCTCGACCGAAGTAACAAAGCAAATCGGCACGCTCGCTTTTTACGGGAATACCGCGTCCACCAGAGTTTATAAAAAAGATCCCCCCAAGTTAAAGACGGCGGATTTGGCGAAAGAAACGATAAAATTCTCGGTTGTCAACGATATCCACGAAGATAATCCGCGCCTTACAAGCTTGATGACCCAAATCCCCGAAGACTCCGATTTTATGGTTCTCAACGGCGATATGGTAACCGAAATGGTTTCCGAAGAGCAGGTTATGAAGGGCTTTGTCGATACCATCGTAAAAAACACAAATCTGCCGCTTTACTTTATCCGCGGCAACCACGAAACCCGCGGAATGTTCTCGGAAGAATTTATGAATTATTTCCCGACGCCCACGGGCAAGCCGTATTACACCTTTAAATACGGGCCGGTCTTCTTCATAGTGCTCGACAGCGGCGAAGATAAACCCGACAACGACATCGAATATTACGGAAGAGCCGACTTCGACAAATACCGCTCCGAGCAGGCAAAATGGCTGCAGGAAGTCGTAAAAACCGAAGATTTCAAAAACGCCGCCGTGAAAATCGTAATAACCCACATACCGCCCGCATGGGGCGACTGGCATGGCTCGATAGATTTTAGACGCAAGTTTGCGCCGATATTGAACGGAACGGGTATCGACCTAATCTTGAGCGGGCACTTGCACAGATACGAACTCTATCCATCAAACTCCAACGGATTCGACGCGACAAACATCGTAAACTCCAATATGGAGATGATGAATATCACGGTCGATAAAAAAGAAATAAAAGTAGATTTCATCACAACCGACGGGAAAAAAACATCTGAAGCCAGACCCAGCCACGTCTACAAAGTAAAATCGTCAAAGTAATTTTTTATGAAAAGGAAGCCGTCAAACGCTTCCTTTTTTTTGCGGAATTGTGAAAGTCTAAGCATAAATCCAAAAGTGCTGGACTCTAACAATCACAATAATCATACCTAACGTGAAGAAAAAATTCATGTAGCTATAATGATATTTTTTAGTTGTTTCGCAGCTCATTTACCGCGGAACCTTACTCTATATTAAAAAAATCGCACAATCGGCGTTATGTCTAATAAAATGTTATGAAAACGCCTTTGTTATTGTTAAAATCTTGCCAAAATGCAGAATTTAAAGCTATTCGTCTAACGCTTTCGCTTTGCTTGGAATAGCTAATCGAAAATAATCAGTTAGGAATAAAAGAACAATCTGTTGGGAAAACCTTGTATAGACACAGCCTTATATATTTTCGCCATATTCTTTTGGGAAATCGCGCCCATATAGGAAAAATCTATTTATTTTCGCCAAGAAATTTACATGCCAATTTTATCGCCTCATTAACATCGCTTTCAGGGAGTTCTTGTAGAAGACCTTTGACCATATTGTTTGCCCGCGCATCGCTGCCGTTCAATGCGCATAAGAACCACGCCATTGCAAGAATTTTGTCTTTTTTCACTCCATCTCCTTTAAGATAACAATCCGCCAAACTATATTGAGCGGCAACAAATTTCTGTTTTGCTGCGACCTCGTAATATTTAACGGCTTTTACAATATCCCGCTTTACACCTTTGCTAAAATCGTAACACACACCTAAGTTGAATTGCGCCATTGCGTTTCCGTTTTTTGCCGACATTTCCCAGAAACGAATTGCTTCCTTTATATCTTTGCGAACACCGAATCCCGTTTCATAACACCAACCCAAATTACACTGGGCCGAAGCGTCCCCGTTATCGGCGGCGATAGTGTACCATAGTGCCGCTTTCTGTGGATCTTTTTCAAAAAAAGTACCCTCTTCGTAATAAACGCCGAG
>DJPO01000060.1:0-42819 GCA_002437405.1 Opitutia bacterium UBA6410
GGCGCGGAAAATTTTTAGCTGCGCTAAAAATCCGCGTCCCGCAACTATAAAAGACTTGCAAAAAGGGGAAAATTTTGCGGTTATTGTGGGTAAGGTTGGGCCCCATGCAATTTGAGTAGGCGTAAACCCCGCCAGAGCCGGAAGGCAGCAACGGTAGCGACCGCCAAATGTGCCGTGGGTCGCCTGACCCCTTTTTATTATGTCACAGGAAGATAACAGCCCGCGCGGAAGAGATAGAGTGCCGACACACGTCGCGATAATAATGGACGGCAACGGCCGTTGGGCAAAGGAACGCGGGAAGCCGAGGATATTCGGACACAGCGAAGGTGCGCAACGGGTAAGAGACGTTGTTGAAGCCGCGCAGAAGGCGGGGGTTCGGATACTTACTTTGTATGCGTTTTCTTCGGAGAATTGGAATCGACCGAAGGAGGAGATTTCGGCATTGATGGGGCTGCTTGTTTCGTCGCTGAGGAAATACGGCGAGGAGCTTGTGGCCAATGAAATCAAGTTCGAGACAATCGGGGATATCGAGGCACTGCCGAGGGAATGCGTCGAGGCGTTGGTGGCTTTGAAGGAGCGAACCAAGAATTTTACGCGGGCGATGCTGGTTCTCGCGCTCAATTACGGGGCGCGGGCGGAGACGGTCGGCGCAGTGCGGGAAATCGCGAAAAAGGTCAAACTCGGGGAAATTGCGCCCGAGGACATCGATTGGGATACGATTGCGGACAACCTGCAAACGCGGGAAATCCCCGACCCCGACTTGATAATACGCACATCGGGCGAACAGCGTTTGAGTAATTATTTGCTGCTTCAGGCGGCATACTCGGAATTTTATTTTACGGACGTATATTGGCCCGACTTCGGGGCGGCGGAATTCGCCAAGGCGATTGAAGAGTACAAACGCCGCGAAAGACGCTACGGAAAGACGTCCGACCAAATCTGAACGGTTTTTGTAAGTTATGTTTGCAAGGATATTTAGTACACTTTTGCTTTGGGCTGCCACGCTTTTTGTGATTATATATTTCAATACGGTGGGCTGGACAGTGATTGTCGCAGCACTCGCGGCGGCGGCTTTGCACGAAACATTCGCGATTATGCGGAAAACGGGGCTCGAGCCGAGCGGGAAAATCGGGCAAACGGTGTCGCTGGCAATATTTGTCGGGACGTTTGCGGGAATGTATTTCGGAGTTTTGTTCGGTGGAGCTTTGGCATACGGGCTTGGGATAGTCGCGGCGGCAGTCGGAATCGTGAAAAATCCGTACGGCGGATATTTTTCGAAGACATTTTTGCCGACCGTTGCGGCGGTCGGGGCAATCGCGTTTATGCTGCACTTTTTGGTGATAACGGCAATGTTCGGCGGACAAAATCCCTATTGCGGAATAGTGCTTGCGATATGGATTTTGGCGGCGGCGAAATTTTCCGATGTCGGCGCGTACGTTATCGGCTGCGCATTCGGACGCCACAAATTGGCGGAGTCCATTAGCCCGAAAAAGACTTGGGAGGGCGCGGTCGGCGGACTGGTTTCCTCGGCTGCTGTGTCGGCGGCGATAGCCTGCGGGTTTGCAGACATTCTGCCCGCGCAGTTTACCCCTCCCGTCGCGGCGGTCGCGGGTACGGCGATTGGGGCAATCGCGATTGTCTCGGACTTGCTGGAATCGGTTTTCAAGCGCGTGGCTGGTGTCAAGGACTCGGGGGCGATGATTCCCGGAATCGGCGGCGCGCTCGACTTGGCGGACTCGATTCTCCTTTCCGCCCCAGTCGGAACGCTTTTTATCGTTTTAATTTACATATTTTAATTTAGCATTATGAAACGCAAAAATCTTGTGGTACTCGGAGCAACCGGCTCGATTGGCGACAGCACTTTGAAGGTCGTGAGGGGGAATCCCGAACGCCTGAACGTCGTCGGAATCGCGGGAAAAAAGAACTACGAAAAGCTCGCAAAAATCGCGGACGAATTCGACGTAAAGCACGTCGCAATTTTCGACGACGCCGCATACTCCGCCGCCGAAGAATCGGGACTCTTCAAGGGTCGCAAGCTATACCGCGGCGAAGAGGGGCTCATGGAAATTGCGCTCCTGCCCGAAGCTGACACGGTTGTCGCGGCGGTCGTCGGGACGCAGGCGCTGAAGCCGACGCTCGCGGCAATCAAGGCGGGCAAGGACATCGCGCTGGCAAACAAGGAACTTTTGGTAATGGCGGGCAAATTCGTGATGGGCTACGCCAAGGAAAACAACGTGGCAATCCTGCCGCTCGACTCCGAGCACAACGCGATTTTCCAGTGCCTGAACGGCGAACGGAAAAAGGACGTGGCAAAGCTTTTGATAACGGCTTCGGGCGGAATGTTCCGCGAATATACGCGCGAGCAAATGCTGACAATCAAGCCCGTGCAGGCGTTGAAGCACCCGAACTGGAATATGGGCCCGAAGGTTACTATAGACTCCTCGACGCTCGCAAACAAGGGCTTGGAGGTAATCGAGGCGAAGTGGCTTTTCGACGTTTCGCCCGAGCAGATTCAGGTTGTCGTGCAGAGGCAAAGCTTGGTGCACTCGATGGTGCAATTTGTGGACGGCTCGATACTTGCGCATTTCTCGCCGCCGTCGATGACATTCGCAATCTCCCACAGCCTGCTCTACCCCGAGCGCGGCGCGTGCGTCTGCGAACCGCTCGATTTCACGAAGGCGGTTTCCATCGACTTCGCCCCGCCCGACACCGACAGATTCCCCTGCTTGCGCCACGCGTACAACGCGCTCAAAATGGGCGGCACGGCGACGGCGGTTTTCAATGCGTCAAACGAAGTCGCAGTCGCGGAATTTATCAAAGGCAGGCTGCCGTGGATTAAAATCGCCGACGTAATCGAAAAAACGCTCGACGCCGTCGAAACAAAAGACCCGCAGACGCTCGACGACATTCTCGCCGACGACGCTCTCGCGCGCATTAGAGCCGCCGAAATAATCGCGGCAATGGCGTAATGAACGGCGGATTCGACATACTCGAGAACGCGTGGGCGACGATATTGGTTCTGCTGTTTTTTGGCGGGTCGATTTTCGTCCACGAGCTCGGGCACTTTCTCGCGGCAAAATGGCGCGGGCTGAAAATCACGCGCTTTTCGATTGGCTTCGGCCCGATTCTCTTTTCGTGGAAAGGTCGCGACGGTTGCGAATACGCTGTCAGCCTGTTGCCGCTCGGCGGATATGTCGCGCTCCCGCAGCTCGCCGAAATGGGGGCTATCGAGGGAACGGACGCGTCCGACTCGGCGGGGTTGCCGAAAATCTCGTGCTTCGACAAAATAGTCGTGAGCGCGGCGGGAGCGTTTTTCAATATTATTACGGCGGCGGTATTGGCGGCTGTCGTGTGGATTTTCGGTCTGCCCGTTTCGTCCTCTGAGGCGACCACGACAATCGGGTATGTCGCGAAGACGATTTCGGGCGCGGACGGCAAGACTGTGCAGTCCCCCGCCGACAAATGCGGGCTGAAGGCGGGCGACGAAATCGTTGCAATCGACTCGGTGAAAGTTTCCGACTTCTCCCAAATAATAGAGCGCATTGCGATAGGCTCGGGGCGCACAGCCGACGGCGCGCCGAGTGCGGAAATCGAAATTTTGCGCAACGGCAGACCGCAGAAAATCACGGTTCTCCCCGAGTTGATAACGACCAACACCGCCGCGGGCGACGCAATCAGAATGATAGGCATATATCCCGCCGCGACGATGAAAATCGGCAAAATTATGCCTGACTCCCCCGCCGCGCGCGCGGGTCTGGAAGTCGGCGACATCGTGGCGGGAATCGACGGGAAAAAGCTTTTCTCCAATATGCAGCTCTCGGACATTCTGTCCGCCGTTCCGCTCGGCTCGCCCGTGAATCTTGAGATTTTGCGCGGCGGCGAAAAGCGGACGATAAAAATTCTCCCCGAGAAAGTCGCGCTCACAAAACCGCTTTGCAAGATAACCCTGCCTGCCGACGCTGGGACGGTCTCGTTTGTCGCCGCCGCGTCTAAATCCGCCGACAGTTCCGAAACAGTGCGGGTTTTGGCGGTCAACGCCGACGGCTTCGGGGGCGGGAAAATCGCGGTGGGCGACATTTTGTACGAAATCGCAATGAAGAAAGTAGATTCGCTTTCGCAGCTCAATGCGATTATCAATACGACGGTCGGTTCTTCGGGCGCGAGAATGTATTTTTCGGACGATTCGATGAACCTCAAATCAGCGTATCTGCCGCCCAATTCTAAGTCCGAAATCCTCCCGCCGCAGGAAAAAATGATGCTCGGGTATTATCTCGAAAACATCGTGATTGTCCGCCACCCGTCGATTGTCGAGCAGTTCGCCGACAGTATCGAGCGCACGTATTCGGCTATAGCAAGCCTCGCGAATCCGCGCAGCGACGTCGGGTTTGCGAGCCTTGCCGGCCCCGTGGACATCGGGCGCGTAATCTACCGCCTTTCGCTCACCGACATATCGCTAATGCTTTCGTTCGCCGTGTTGCTGAATATCAATTTGGCGATTTTGAATATGCTGCCCATTCCCGTGCTCGACGGCGGGCACATACTTTTCGCCCTAATCGAGCGCGTGCGCGGCAAAGCCCTGCCCCGTTCGTTTTTCGTTGCCGTACAGTCGATTTTTTCATTGGCATTCATCGGTCTTATGGCGTATGTTGTCTACCTCGGCTTTTTGAGGTGGAACGGCGATGCGCAGTCCGAATCCGCCGCCGAAAAAATTTCGCAATACTATGTAGAAAACATAACCTTTAAAAAATAATGAAAAAATATTGCATATCCAGATTCAACTGCGTCAAAACTCCCGTCCATAAGGTGAACGTCGGCGGAGTGGTAATCGGCGACGGAAACATCGTCGTGCAGTCGATGACAAACACCAAAACCTGCGATGTCGAAGCGTCGGTGAAACAGTGTATCCAGCTCGCCGAAGCGGGCTGCCAAATCGTCCGCCTCACGGCGCAGAGTCTCGACGCGGCAAAGGCTCTCGGCGACATCTCCAAGAAATTCAGGGCGGCGGGCTTCTCGACTCCGCTTGTTGCCGACATTCACTTCCTGCCCGCAACGGCGATGGAGGCGGTCGAGCACGTCGAAAAAATCCGCGTCAACCCAGGTAATTTCACCGACAAACAGCGCACGGGCGAAACGTCCGACTATTCCGAATCCGAATATACCGCGGACGTCGAAAAAGCCCGCGCGAAGTTCGTGCCGCTCGTTCGCAGATGCAAGGAGCTGGGGCGCGCGATACGAATCGGGACAAACCACGGCTCGCTTTCCGACAGAATTATCCGCCGCTACGGCGACACCCCCGACGGAATGGTCGCGGCGGCTTTCGAGTTCGCGAAAATGTGTATCGACGAAAATTTCCACAATTTCCTCTTTTCGTTCAAATCGAGCAACACGCGCGTTATGACGCAGGCGTACAGGCTCGCGGCGGCGAAAATGGTGGAGGAGCTTGGTGGAAACTACCCGCTGCATTTGGGCGTCACCGAAGCGGGCTTCGGAATCGACGCGCGCATAAAAAGCTCGATGGGTATCGGCGGGCTGCTCTTCGACGGGCTCGGCGACACAATCCGCGTCTCCCTCACGGAAGACCCCGTCGAGGAAATCCCCGTTGCGATTTCGCTCGCGCGCTTGGCGGAAAAAGTCAGGGCGCAAAAAGCGGTCGAACAAAAAGAGGAAAACATCGACTTTTATTCGTACTCGCGCCGCGCATGCAATACAATCGATTTGGGCGAAATCCGAATCGGCGCAAAGGCAGTCCCCGCCGCCGCTTCGTTCGGCAAGAGCGACTGCGCGGACTTCTGTGTCGAAAATTCCGAATCCGTTCTGAAAAACGGCTCGAAAATCCGCGTTGAAAAATTCGGCGCGGGCGACTCCGAAAAGCTCGCGAAAGCCGCTTGTGAATCCGCAATGCTCGCTGCCGAGATAGCGACCGCCGACCTCCCCGCCCTCGCCGACACCCTGCGCAAGGCGGAAAACGTGGTTTTGATTGCCCCCAAGGCGGCGGACGGACGCCACAGCGTCGGCGAAGCGCGCATGTTTGCGGCGACGCTCGCGGAGCTGAAAATTTCCGCGCCCATTTGGCTGAAATTCGACAAATCCGCGGCGGTTAATCCCGACGGCGGCGAAATGCCGCTTTTGGGCGAAGCTTCGATATATATCGGCTCGCTGCTCGTGGACGGAATCGGAGACATCGCTTCGGTCGAAATCACGGGCGACGCGCAGAAAGACGCCCAGTACTGTTTGGCGATTTTGCAGGGCGCGCGCACGCGCCGCTCGAAAGCCGAATACATCGCCTGCCCGAGCTGCGGGCGTACCCTCTACAACATTCAGGAAGCTTTTGCGAAAATCCAGTCCGCAACGAGCCACCTCAAGGACATCACGATAGGCGTGATGGGTTGTATCGTAAACGGCCCCGGCGAAATGGCTGACGCCGACTTCGGGTACGTCGGCGGCGCGGCTGGGAAAATCAACCTCTACAAAAACCGCGAATGTGTTGAACGCAACATTCCGCAGGAGGAATCAATCGAGCGTCTTGTAGCCCTAATCAAAAAAGAGGGGCGTTGGAGCGACCCGAAATAGTCGAGCTTCCCGTTCGGGTATCGGCTGCGCGGCGGGCGTCGGGCGACTCGCGGGAAGGCTGTTGTTCGGCGGGAAGACGGCGACACGGCGTAATACGGTAGCTCGACGAATGGCGGCGGACGGTTCGGCGGAAAGTGGAGAAATCCGCTTTTCGGGAATCGGCTGAAAATTTGCCGCCCTCGGACGTTTTTTTAATGTTTGAACGGCGATGGAAAACTCGGGGATTCGGAATAAAAAATTCTATTTTCCGAACTCAAAAAACCCGTTTTCTCCAAAGTAAAAAAATTCACAAAACCGCGCAGGATTTTTGCGCGGTTTTTTCGTTTTTTTGCAAGTAAATTTGCGACAAAAAAGCGGCGGATTTTCGTGCGAAAAATTTAGGGTTTTTGCAATTTAAATATTGCAAGCCGCGCCCCCCGAACTATTATAAAATAAAACCGCGAACAAAGTCGGGGACTCGCATTTTATTTTGCCTTTAGGAGGGTTTTTATTTTGCCTTTTGAACGGCGGTTTATTTTGCGTTTGCGGACGATTTCGGCGCGCCGATTTGAGGTGCGGCGGAAAGAAAAAAAGTTCTTTAATTTTCGACAATTTTTTATCCGAAAAGCGGGTACGGGAATCGGCGGATTTTCGCCGAATTTTGCTCCGCAAAAATTTAACAAAATAACGACACAAATGGCTGAAACATCAAATCCAAACCAAGACAATTACGATGCGTCTAAAATCCAGAAATTAGAGGGATTGGAAGGCGTCAGAAAGCGTCCCGATATGTATATCGGCGACACCAACGAGCGCGGCTTGCACCACTGCGTGTTCGAAATCGTCGACAACTCCATTGACGAAGCTCTCGCGGGATACTGCTCGCTAATCAAGGTAACAATCCGCGCAAACGGCGCGTGCTCCATTGAGGACAACGGCCGCGGCATTCCCGTAGACATTCACCCCAAGTACAAAATCCCCGCGCTCGAGCTGGTTATGACGAACCTCCACGCGGGCGGCAAGTTCGGCAAGGGCGCGTATCAGGTATCGGGCGGTCTGCACGGCGTCGGCGCGAAGTGCGTCAATGCGGTTTCGGAATATTTTGAAGTCGAAGTCCGCAAGGGCGGTCAAATCTACAAAATGGAATTTTCGCGCGGCAAAACCACTATGCCAATGACTGTCATAGGCGCTACGAAGACCACGGGCACGAAAATCACGTTTATCCCCGATCCCGAAATCTTCACGACCACCCGCGAATTCAAGTACGAAATCCTCTCCAAGCGTCTGCGCGAGCTTGCGTTCCTCAACCCCGGAATCGAAATCGAGCTTACGGACGAGCGCACCGGCAAGCACGAGGAATTCAACTTCAAAGAAGGCATTTCCGAATACGTCCAGTATCTCAACCGCGCGAAAGTCGTTGTCAACCCCAAGGTAATCGCCTTTTCGGGCGAAGCTCCCGCGGCGGAGGGTTCGGATTCGGTCATCAAGGTCGACATCGCCCTCCAGTACAACGACTCCTACAACGAACAGGTCTATGCGTACGCGAACTCGATTTTCAACGTCGAGGGCGGCACACACCTAAGCGGCTTCCGCACTGCCCTAACCCGCGTAGTCAACAACTACGCCAAGGCGAACGGGCTGATAAAGGAAAAAGACCCCGCAATCTCGGGCGACGACTGCCGCGAAGGCTTGACGGCGGTCATCTCCGTGAAAGTCCCCGAACCGCGCTTCGAGGGGCAGACGAAGACAAAACTTTCCAACGGCGAAGTTGACGGCATAGTCCAGAAAATCGTCGGCGAAAAGTTGAAATACTATTTTGAAACTTCCCCCGCAATCGCCAAGAAAATCATCGACAAGTGTGTTATGGCAGCCCGCGCCCGCGACGCCGCAAGAAAGGCGCGCGAAACCGTCCGCAAAACGGTTTTGTCGGCTGGCGGACTCCCCGGCAAGCTTGCGGACTGCTCCGAAAAAGACCCCGCCCTTTGCGAACTCTACATTGTCGAGGGCGACTCCGCAGGCGGTTCGGCGAAACAGGGGCGCGACAGAAAGTATCAGGCGATATTGCCGATTAGGGGCAAGTTGCTGAACGTCGAAAAGGCGCGTCTCGACAAGGTTTTGAACAACAACGAAATCCGCACAATCATCACAGCCTGCGGCACGGGCATCGGCGAATCTGGTGAAGGCGCGTTCGACGTCACGAAAGCTCGCTACCACAAGGTCGTGATTATGACGGACGCCGATGTCGACGGCTCGCACATCAGAACGCTGTTGCTTACGTTCTTCTTCCGCCAAATGCGCGGACTCATCGAAAACGGCTATGTCTACATCGCCCAGCCCCCGCTTTACAGAATCAAGAGAAAGAAGCGCGAGCAGTATGTTATGAACGACGCCGAATTGAACAAAATCCTGCTTTCGCTCGGTCTCGAAGACGTGAACTTCCGTAGCATTGCCGACGGCGCGGAATTCCCGCCGCAAAAGCTCGACAAGATTGTCGAATTGCTCTCGCGCCTGGAGGTTCTCGGGCACGGAATCACCCGCTACGCCTGCTCGTTCTCGACGTATCTTGACACCGTCCGCGACGGCAAGCTCCCCAAGTACATCGCCCGCATTAGAACGGGCAACAAGGAGGAGTTCAAGTATATGTTCGACGAAGAGGATCGCTCGAAATTCTTCATCGAATACGGCAACTCCGAGGACATTTTCGAGGGCAACACAATCCGCGAAGTCGTAGACGAAATCGGCAACAAGGTTCAGCAGAGAATCAACGTCTACGAAATCTACGAAGCGCACCAAATCGAAAAAATCCTCGCGGAAATCGCGAAGACGGGGCTTTCGGTGGACTCCTTCTCCGCCTCCGAAGAACCGCGCTATGTGCTCACCGAAACCCAGTCGCCCGACAAGAAAAACGAGTTCCCGCTCAACAGCATTCTCGAGCTTGTCTCGAAAATCCGCGAGCTCGGCAGGCGCGGCCTGAGTATCCAGCGATACAAAGGTCTGGGCGAAATGAACGCAAAGCAGCTCTACGAAACGACGATGGATCCGAACAAGCGCTCGTTCCTCAAAGTCTCCATCGACGACGCCGCCGAGGCAGACGCGACGTTCTCGATGCTGATGGGCGAAGACGTTCCGATACGCCGCGCATTCATCGAAGACAACGCGCTCAATGCGTCATATCTCGACATCTAACCCGTAAAAATTTCGCAAAATGTACACAGAAAATGAAACAATCATAAACTCGAGCATTACGCAGATAATGCAGAGCGCGTACATCGACTATTCGATGTCCGTCATCATCTCCCGCGCCCTCCCCGACGTTCGCGACGGCCTCAAGCCCGTCCAGCGCCGCGTGCTCTACGCAATGCTGCGCGAGGGATTGCTCCACAACCGCCCGTTCGACAAGTGCGCGGGCGTCGTCGGCGAAGTTCTCAAAAACTACCACCCGCACGGCGACTCCTCGGTATACGACACCCTAACACGCTTGGCGCAGGACTGGGTGATGCGCTACCCGCTCGTTATCCCGCAGGGGAACTTCGGTTCGATTGAGGGCGACAGCCCCGCCGCCTACCGTTATACCGAATGTAAACTCGAGGAAATCGCGGAAGACCTGCTCAAGGATATCGACAGCGACACGGTCGATTTTATGCCCAACTACAAGGAGACGACAACCGAGCCCGTCGTCCTCCCCTCCGCCCTGCCGACCCTCCTGATGAACGGCTCGACGGGTATCGCGGTCGGTATGACAACCAACATTCCCCCGCACAATCTCGGCGAACTCATCGACGGCATTTGCATGCTCATCGACAATCCGTCCACTCCTTTTGAAGAATTGCAAAAGGTAATCAAGGGCCCCGACTTCCCGACGGGCGGCGTGATTGTCGGGCGCGGCGGAATCGACAACTATATGAAGACAGGGCGCGGAATCGTGAAAATCCGCGGCGTGGCGAATGTCGAAGAGCTTAAAAACGGCAAAGAACAAATCGTCATCACGGAAATCCCCTACAACGTCAACAGAAATTCGCTTGTAGAGAATATCGCGCAACTCGTGGGCGACAAGATTCTTACGGAAGTCAGCGACATACGCAACGAATCCGACGAAAAGACCCGCGTCGTGGTCGAGCTAAAGCGCGGCGAATCCCCGCGCGTGGTTCTCAACAAGCTCTTCAAACACACGCAGCTCGAAGCGTCATTCGGCGTAATATTGCTCGCGCTCGACAAGCGCAAGCCCAAGCTTATGAATATCCGCGAAATGCTCGAATGCTATATCGAGCACCGCCGCGAAGTCATATACCGCCGCACCTGCTACCTGCTGCGCAAAGCCGAAGACAGGGCGCACATACTCGAGGGCTATAAAATCGCCCTCAACAACCTCGACGATTTCATCAAAATCATTCGCGCGTCGAAAGACAGGGACGAAGCCAAGGTCTCTCTTATGGCAAAATACCCGCTTTCGGAACGCCAAGCCAATGCGATTCTCGATTTGCGCCTGCACCAACTCACGGGTCTCGAGCGCGAAAAAATCGAAAACGAGTACTTGGAATTGATGCGTTTAATCGAAGAATACAACTCCATTCTCAAAAACGAGAAAAAATTGCTTTCGGTTATCAAAAAAGAACTTATGGAAATGCGCGACAAATATCCGTCGCCGCGCAAAACCCAGTTCATCGCCGCCGAAGGCGAATTCAGAATGGAGGACGTAATCGCCAACGAAGGCTGCATTATCTCCGTGTCCCACAACGGCTTTATCAAGCGCACAAGCGTTAGCGCGTACCGCTCGCAAAAGCGTGGCGGCAAAGGCGTAATCGGCAGCGGCCAGTATGACGAAGACTTTATCGAACACATCTTCACGGCGTCCACGCACGACTACATTATGTTCTTTATGAACAACGGCCGCGTGCACGTCGAAAAAGTCTACGAAATCCCCGAAGGCACGCGCATTTCCAAGGGACGCTCCATTAAAAATGTCCTCGACTTGCAGGCGGACGAAAAGGTCGCCGCGATGATTTGCGTCAAAAACCTCGACGACGAAAACCACGCTCTTGTGATGGCGACCAAAAACGGCGTCGTCAAAAAGACGATTCTCTCCGAATACAAAAACTGCCGCAAGAGCGGAATCAAGGGCATTACCCTTGACGAGGGCGATACGCTCATCGGCGTGGTGCTCGCGGAAAAGGACGCTCACATTATCCTGATTACCTACGCGGGTATGTCGATTTGCTTCAGCGAAAACGACCTGCGCGCGCAGGGTCGCGTAACCCGCGGCGTAAGGGGCGTAACGCTCAAGAAGGAAAACGACTGCGTCAAGGCGATTGTCGTTGTCGAACCGAACACGACCCTGCTCATCGCGGGCGAACAAGGGCAAGGCAAGCGCACGGCGTACGACGAATACCGCGTACAAAACCGCGGCGGCTCGGGCGTGATTGCAATCAAGACAAACGGCGTCGCGGGTGCGCTTTCCGTCCGCGAAGACGACGAAGTTATGATGTTCACGCAGGGCGGTCAGGCGGTTCGCTCGCCCGTCAAGGACGTTAGAATAATCGGGCGCACGACTCAGGGCGTGCGTTTGATCAACCTTGCAGAGGGCGACAAGCTCGTCGGAATTTGCAGGGTTGTCAATCCCAAGGACGAGGGAATTGACGGCGACGGCGCGAGTGCTTCCGACAGCGCAGGCGACACCGGCGAGGCGTCCAACGACGCTCCCGACGGCGCGAACGGCGAAATCAACCCCGCCCCTCAGGAATAATTTAATGTTTTTATCCCAGAGACCGTCCGTATTCGGGCGGTCTTTTTTTTGTTTACTATTTCGGAAAATTCCATGCGTAAATCCTCAAAATTTTTCCGAAAAAAGACTTGACCGAAAGAAATTCAAACATTTGATTGAAACAAATGATTGAAAACAATCTAATCTTAAAAATCATCAACGGCGACGACGGCGATCCGAAAGCGCGGATTGCGGACGCCGCCATTGAGGAGTTCGCCTTACTGTCGCTCGACGGGGCGCGGATACGCGAAATCGCCAGAAAGTCGAACACAAACGTTGCGGCGATAAGCTACCACTTCGGCGGCAAGGAGGGATTATACAAGGCGGTAATCTCGGCGATGTCCGACTATTTCGACGATTTCGTCGGCGGATATTACGCGGAGGGCGAAAAAATAATCGAAAGCGGCGACGCCGAAAAATCGAAAAACTTTGCCGAAAAATTTTTGATAGACGCGATAAAAAAATTCTCGCAGGTGAAAATCGTCCCCGCGCTCTGTCTGATTATGACGCGCGAGGCAGCGTCGCCGTCGGAATCTTTCCAGCGTGTTTACGACTCGATTTACAGAAAGCCCGTCGAATTTCTGGCAAAGCTCTTCGAAACCGCCGCAAAAGGGCGTATCCCGCACGACGTTGGGGTCGTCTTCGCGCAGGCGCTCTGGGCGAACGTGCGCAGCTATACTTCGAAAAGCGACGCCGTGCTGAAACTGCACAACTGGACATCGTTCGGCGCGCCCGAAATCGCCCTGCTCGAAACCGCCCTCACAAAAGTACTTTCAAAAACATTTGCATAAAAATTATGAATATGAAGAAAAATCTTCTCGAAAAAATCGTATTTCCCGCGCTCGCTTTTGCCGCCTTCTGCGGCTGCGAAAAGAAAAACGCGCCGACAACCGCCGAGCTTCCCGCCGAAGTCGTCGTGTCCGCGCCGCTGGTCGCCGACGTCGAAATAGTAAACTCCTATTCGGCGAGAATCTCCGCCCGCGAAGATGTCGAAATCCGCGCGCGCGTCGGCGGCTATCTCGACAAAATCGCTTTCGAAAAGGGCGCGAAGGTAAAGAAAGGCGACGTTCTTTTCAAAATCGACCCCCGTCCCTACGAAGCCGCGCTCTCCGCCGCCGAAGCCGCAGTGAAGGCGGCGCAGTCGCAAATTCCGCTCGCGCGCGACAATGCCGAAAGAGCCCGCGGGCTCTTCGAGCGCAACGCCGTTTCTAAGGAAGTCTACCAAACGCGAGAAACCCAGTTGCTCGTTGCCCAAGCCAAGCTTTTGGAGGCGAAAGCCGCCGAAAACAACGCGAGGCTGAATCTTGAATACGCGACGGTTGTCGCCCCCGTTTCGGGGAGAATCGGCGAAAACTTTGTTGACGCGGGCAATCTCGTCTCGCCCGCAATGCGCCTTGCGCGGATTGTCGACGACTCCGTCGCAAAGGTCTATTTCGAGCTAAACAGCGCGGACGCGATGCGCTACAAAAATTCGGGGCTTTTGAAGCAAATCGACGCCAAAAACGGTGCGAAAGTTTCCGTCAAGGCGAACGGCGACAACAGGGAATATGCGGGGAAGCTCTCGTATTACGACAACGCGCTCGGGCGCGGGACGGCGTCGCTTGTCGTCAGCGCGGACATCGACAATCCCGACGGCGGGCTGATGGCAGGTTCGTTCGGCGAAATTCGGGTAGTCGAGGGGATAAAAAAGGACGCCCTGCTCGTCCCCGAAGAGGCTATCGGAACGGATTTGGTCGGACGCTATGTGTTGGTTGTCGGCGACGGCGACACAATTAAACAAGTCCCCGTCAAACTCGGGAAAACAATAAAAAATCTTTCGATAATCGAAAGCGGTCTCGACAAAAATTCGCGCGTGGTGGTAAAGGGAATCCAGCGCGCCGCCGTCGGGCGCAAAGTCGCGCCGATTGACGGGAAAATCGAAAAACCCTCCGAGCTGAAATAGCGGACAAAAATGAAAAACTTCTGCAACTTTTTCATCGACAGACCGATTTTCGCAACGGTCGTATCGGTCGTAATCGTACTGCTCGGGGCAATCGGGTTCTCGAAACTTCCGATTTCCCAGTACCCCGACATCGTCCCGCCGACGATTGCCGTCGACGCACTCTACCCAGGGGCTTCCCCCGAAGTCCTTATGGAAAATGTCGCCACCCCTATCGAACAGGAGGTCAACGGCGTCGAAAAAATGATGTACATAACAAGCCGCTGCAATTCCGACGGTACGGTCAGTATTGAAATCGCCTTCGAGCTTGGCACGGACATCAACGCGGCGCAGGTTCTCGTCCAAAACAGGGTCGAGAGCGCGAAGCCGCAGTTGCCCGAGGAAGTCCGCAACATCGGCGTGCGCGTTACAAAACGCTCGCCGAGTCTGCTCTTGGGGCTTGCGATTTATTCGCCCGACGGCTCGCGCGACACAACGTATCTTACAAACTACTACCTCACGCAAATGCGCGACAAGCTGCTGCGCGTCGACGGCGTGGGCGACATCATCGCGTACGGCTCGCGCGAATACAGTATGCGCGTGTGGCTCGACCCCGACAAGCTTTCCGACCTCGGGATTTCGCCGCTGGAGGTCTACGCGGCAATCCGCAACCAAAACAGGCAGGTCGCGGCGGGCAAAATCAACCAGTCGCCGATTGCCAACCCGAATGCCGCGTACGAGCTTCTGATTGAGACAAAAGGCAGGCTCGTTTCCGAATCGCAGTTCGGGGAAATCGTCGTGCGCAAGCTCGGCGACGGGCGGATTGTGAAGCTCAAGGACGTTGCGCGGCTCGAGCTGGGCGCGTACTCCTATACAAATTCCGCGTTTTACAAGGGCGGCGACGCAGTCGCCCTGCTCGTCTACCAAACCCCGGGGTCGAACGCCTCGAACACGGCGGGTGATGTCCTGAAGCTTTTCGATGAGATGAAAAAAGATTTCCCCGCGGGCGTTGACTACGACGTGGGGATGGACAACACCGTCTACATTGCCGATTCCATCAAGGCGGTTTTCCGCACGATTTTGGAGGCGACGGTGTTGGTTGTCGTCGTAATGATGGTATTTTTGCAAAACTGGAAGGCGGCTGTGATTCCGCTTTTTGCGATACCTATTTCGCTCGTCGGCACTTTCTTTTTTATGAGCATATTCGGCTTTACAATCAACAACTTGACGCTCTTCGGGTTGGTGCTCGCAATCGGGATTGTCGTGGACGACGCAATCGTTGTAGTCGAAAATGTCGAGCGGAATATGGCTGGCGGATTGGGCGAAAAGGAGGCGACCAAAAAGGCAATGGCGCAGGTCGCTGGCGCGCTTGTGGCAATCGTCCTCGTACTCAGCGCAGTGTTCGTGCCGACGGCGTTTGTCGAGGGCATAACTGGCGAATTTTACAAGCAGTTCGCGCTGACAATCGCGGCTTCGACGATAGTCTCGGGGATAGTTTCGCTGACGCTAACGCCCGCGCTTTCGGCGATTTTCCTGCGCAAAACCGCGCGCCCCGACCTTTTTACCCGCGCGTACAATTTGGTGCTCGGCAATCTCTTCGGGCTATTCAACAGGGGCTTTGAAAAAGTCGCGGACTTATACGGCGGGTTTGTCCGCAGAACTTTGAGTTGGTCGAAGGTGCTTGCGGTCTGCTATGTCGGGCTGCTCGCGGCTACGGTGTTTTTGTTCCGCTCGACGCCCAAGGGATTTATCCCAGCTCAGGACACCTGTTATTTCTACATAGCAGTCCAGCTGCCCGACGGCGCGACGCTCGAGCGCACGAGTCGGGTGCTCGGCAAGGCGGAGGAGGTCGTCGGCAAAACGCTGCCCGAAGCACAGCGGTATATGAGTATGGCGGGGCTTAACATCGCAAACTTGGGCAGAATGGCAAACGGCGGCACGATGTTCATTCAGCTCGAAAGCAAGGAGGCGCGCAACAAAAAGGGAATAAAGCTCGACGACTCCATTTCGCGCCTAATGCAGGCGTTCAACCGCGAAATCCCCGAAGCTCTCTTCTTTGCGGTAAAGCCGCCTGTCGTCTCGGGCATCGGCATGGGCGGCGACTTCAAGGGATACATTCAGGACAGGGGGACGCACGGGCTCGCGGAAATCGAAAAAAAGGTTTCCGAAACCGTCGCCCAAACCCGCAAGCGCGACTGCGTCTCGACGGCTCTTACGATGTTCACAATTTCCAGCCCGCGGCTCGGGCTTGACATTGACCGCGAAAAGGCGGAACGCTTGGGCGTTTCCGTTAGCTCGATTTTCGACGCTCTGCGCTTCAACCTCGGGTCGGCATACATCAACGATTTCAATTTGCTCAACCGCTCCTACAAAGTAGTTGCGCAGGCGGAAAGCCGCAACCGCGCCAATCCCGAAGACATCTTGAAGATGCGCATTCCGACGGCGTCGGGCGCAAACGCGCAAATCGGGAGCGTCGCCGAGCTGCGCAGGACGGTCGGCCCCGAGGTCATCACCCGATACAACTTGTACCCCGCCGCCGAAATTATGGGCAACGTCGCAACGGGGCACTCGACGGGTGAAGCGATTGAGGCAATCGAATCAATCACCGATAAAATCCTGCCCGCGGGAATGGGAATCGAATGGACGGATTTGGCGTTTCAGGAAAAGAGGGTCGGCGGATTCACCGCGCTTATTACCTTTGCGCAGTGCGTCGTCTTCGTCTTCCTGATTCTGGCGGCTTTGTACGAAAGCTGGCGGCTGCCGCTGTCGGTAATTCTGATTGTGCCGCTTGTGCTGCTCTTCTCGGTTTCGGGCGTACGGGCGATGGGAATGGACATCAATGTTATGACGCAAGTCGGGTTCATCGTGCTAATCGGGCTGGCGTGCAAAAACGCGATTCTCATTGTCGAATTTGCGAAACAGCGTCAGGAAAACGGCGAAAATATCGTCGACGCCGTAAGCTTGGCGGCGCGCAACCGCCTGCGCCCGATTCTGATGACATCGTTCGCGTTCATACTCGGCGTGACGCCGCTGGTTCTCGCAAAGGCGACGGGCTCGGAGCTGCGCAACGCGCTGGGCACGCCCGTGTTCTTCGGAATGTTGGGCGTCACCCTGTTCGGGCTGGTATTTACCCCCGTATTCTTCTATTTGATACGCAAAAACTACAAAATTTCCCGCGAAAATTAGGGTTCTTTTCTTATGAAAAAATTCAAAACGATTTTTATGTTCTCCGCCGCCGCCGTCGCGGGCGGCTGCATGGTCGGGCCCGACTACGAAAACCCGAACGAATCCGTCGCCGAAAAGGAGATTCTCGACTTCGCCGAATACGCGAACGACGGCGGGCTTTGGAAAACCGCAAACCCGCAGGACTCCCAAAGCCGCGGCGAGTGGTGGGACATCTTCGGGGACGAGACGCTCGCGGGCTATATGCGCATGTGCGCCGAAAAAAATCCCGACTTGAAATCCGTCTACTACAAAGTCGAACAGGCGCGCGAATACGCGTTGATAAAGCGCGGCGACCTACTCCCGCACGCGACGGCGAGCGGCGACTGGTTCAAAAACGAAGTCGGCAACCGTTCGATTTTGCGCCCGCTCGGCTCGCAATTCGAAGACTGGGCGGTCGGCGCAACTCTAACGTGGGACGCCGATTTGTTCGGGCGAATCCGCAGCACGCTCGAGGCTTCTCGCGCCGACGCGCAGGCGTTGCAGATGGAGTACGAAAACGCCCTGATGTCGCTGCGCACGAAAACCGCCGCTTTGTATTTCTCGCTACGGGAGGCGGAAAGCCTGCGCCAACTGCTCGAGGAAACCGTCAAAACGCGCGAGTCCGAAACCGCCCAAATCCGCGCCCGCTACGAAATGGCGACCGCGACCGACGCCGACGTCCAGCGCGCAATCGAGCAGGAATTTTCGACAAAAGCGCAATTGACCGACGTGCTCGAGCAAATCGCGCTCGCAAAAAATATGCTCGCAAACCTACTCGGCACTGTCCCCGCGAAAATCTCGATTGACGCCGTCCCGCTCGATAAATCCGCGCCCGCCGTGCCCGCGTCGATTCCCTCCGAGCTTCTCGAAAAACGCCCCGACATCGCCGCCGCCGAAAGGGCTGTTTGCGCCGCAAATTACAGAATCGGAGCGGCTCAGGCGGCGTTCTTCCCGACCGTTTCGATTACAAGCTCGCTCGGAACGGAATCGACCGCGTTTTCAAAGCTCTTGAATTCAAGCTCGTTCGCATGGGGCGTCAGCCCGCAAATCTACATACCGATTTTTCAGGCGGGCAAGCTCACGGCGCAAAAACGCGTCGCCTTGGCAAAGCATAAGGAGACTCTCGAAAAGTACAAAGCCACTGTGCTGAAAGCAGTTCGGGAAGTCGAAGACGCCCTCGCGAAATCTGAGGCCGCCGCCAAGCGCGCCGCCGAGCGCGAAACCGCCGCAAACGCCGCCGCCAAAGTCGGCTCTCTCGTCCGCGACCAGTACGACGCGGGCGTAGCCGACTACTTTGCTGTTTGCGAAGCGCGCCGTTATGCGCTCGCCGCGAAAATCGCCCTCGTGAAAAGTCGGGGCGACCAGTACCGCGCGGCGGTCGAGCTGATTAGGGCGGTGAACCTTTAGCCGCCTCCCTCCCCCCCCCCCCCCCCAATTTAGATAACCCACTCGTAGTGGTAGCGCGACAAAATCTTCGCGCCCGACTTTGTGACCTCGACGGTATCCTCGATTCTGCACCCGCCGATTCCGCGATAGTACAGCCCGGGTTCGACTGTCACGACGTTGCCCGCCTGCAAAATGCACTTGCGGTTTCCGAGCGACGGCGACTCGTGAATGTCGAGCCCAACGCCATGCCCCGTCGAGTGGAAGAATCCGCTCCAGCCGCTTTTCGAAGCGGTTGTTTTGTATCCGTTTTGCTCGAAGAAATCCTTCACGCTCTTGTGGACTTCCGCGCCGTCAACTCCCGCAGCGACTTTTGAGAGCGCGAGAGCCTGCGCATTCAAAACGGCGTCGACAAGGCGCACCTGTGCTTCGCTGGGAGTGCCGCGCAAAAAAGTGCGCGTCATATCGCCGTAATAGCCCGAGGCTTTCAGTCGCGGGAAAATATCCATTACAATCAACGAGTTTGCGTGGACAACCCCCGAGCCTTCGTTGTGCGGATCGCAGGCGTCGTCGCCCGCGGCGACAATCGTGTGCATGGAATCCGCGCCGAGCGAGAGAGCCGCCTTTTCGATTTCCGAGCGCAAAAATTCGCACGTCAGCGGCCTGCCCTCGAAAATCAGACGTCCCTTGACGATTTTCGACTGGCGCAAAATTTCCTCCGCGATAGTGAATCCTGCCGACGCGGCGGCGTTTGCCTTCACGATTTCCTTAATTTCGGCGGGGCTTTTGACTTCGCGCTGCGGGAAAAATTCGCCCTCGCAAATGTCGACATCAAACCCCGCTTCTACGAGGTTCAGATACCAAATAGACGGGAAATTCTCGGGGACGACGAGCGATTTTACGCGCTTGGATTTCAAAACCGCGCAAAGAGCCGAAAAGTCGCCGTACGGAACTTTCGCCTTTCGGCAGACTTCGGAGATGTCGAAAACTTCGTCGAACTTTGAATGCCGCAACGCCCTGCCCGCCTCGAGCGGACTGAGCAGCGCGCATTTTTTTCCCGCCAGCGTAAACGCGAAAAAATCGTCGGGTATCTGCATACCCGAAAAGTACAACAAATTTGCGTCGGTCTCCGACGAGCCGCGCATAATCAACTCTCTCTTTTTCCGATTCATTGAAATTATTGTTGCACGCTGCGCCTGTTTATACAAATTAAAAATAATGAAATTATTCGGGAGATTTTTTACGTGGCTCGCCACGCTTTTCGCGGCGGCGGTTCTGCTCGGGTGCTCCGAACCCCAAAAGGCGAAACGGGCGTTTGAAACGGTTTTCGACTTTTCCATTGAAAACGTCGAATTTTCCGCGCAGGTCGCGCTTTCGGACGCGGAGAAATCGCAGGGGCTGATGTTCAGGGAAAGCCTCGCCCCGAACTCGGGTATGTTCTTCGTCTACGACAGCGGCCAGCAAATGTCGTATTGGATGAAAAACACGAAAATCCCCCTCGATATCGGATTTTTCACGCAGGACGGGACTCTCACGGAAGTCAAGAAGCTCTACCCCCACAACCTTGATGCCGTCAAATCGTCGCGCTCGGACATTTTTTACTGCCTCGAAATGAACGCGGGCTGGTTTGAAAAAAACAGAATATTCCCGCCCGCAAAGCTCGATATGCAAAAGCTGGAGAAAGCCGTCGGAGAGAGAAAATGAAGACGATTCCCAAACGCTCCAAGTTTATGATACTCGGCATATCCGCGCTTGTCGCGGCGGCGGTGTACGCCTCCAACTGCTCGCAACGCTACTCCGAAATGACCGCGTGGCAGCTCGAACAGAAAATCGACCCCGACGCCAAAACGGGTATGACAAAGCTAAAAGCCCACATCGACTCCGCGACGTACGCGGGGCTTGCGTTCTGCTCGTGCGCGCTCGCACTGCTTCTGGTAAAAAAGATTTCACGCAAATGAACGAAACAATCGCAGCAATTTCGACCCCTGCGGGGGAGTCCGCCATCGCCGCCGTGCGCCTTAGCGGCGCGGATTGCGCGAGGCTCGCCCGCGAAATTTTCAGATTTTCCAAGCCCGACGTACCGCAAATCGAGCCGCGCAAAATGCACTACGCCGACTATCGCGACTCTTCCGGCAAGACGCTCGACGACGTTATGTTCTGCCTTTTCCGCGCCCCAAATTCCTACACGGGCGAGGATATGCTCGAAATCTACCCGCACGGCAATCCGTACATTTTGCGGAAAATACTCGACGACCTTTGCGTGCGCGGCGCGCGGCTCGCCCAAGCGGGGGAATTTACCCGCCGCGCGTTCCTGAACGACAAGTTCGACCTCTCCCAAGCCGAGGCTGTCGCCAAGATTATCGGCGCGCGTAGCGAAGCCGCCCTGACCGCCGCCCGCAAGCAGTTCGGCGGCGAAATCGGCAGGCGCATATCTCAGCTTTCGTCCGACGTTCTCGATATGAAGGCGTTGATTGAAGCCTACATAGACTTCCCCGACGAAGACCTGCCGCCCTCCGACACAAAAAGGCTCTGCGATATGGCGGAAAAGGCGTGCGCGGAAATGGTGCGGCTCGCCGAAACCTCGAAATACGATTCGCTAATCCACGACGGCATACGCGCAGTGATTGCGGGCGCGCCGAATGCGGGGAAGTCGTCGCTGATGAACGCAATTCTCGGGCGCAGCCGCGCGATAGTAAGCAGCGTTGCGGGAACGACGCGCGACTTCATCGACGAGCGTTTTATGCTCGGCGAATTCATTTTGAATCTGACCGACACCGCGGGATTGCGCGAGGGCGACGGGGAAATCGAAAGCGAGGGCATACGCCGCGCGTGCGGGAAAATCGCCGACTGCGACCTCTGCCTGCTTGTCGCCGACTCCGCCCAGCCCTTCCCCGAACTCCCGCCCGAAGTGCTCGAAAAAATTTCGCCCGACAACACTATAATTGTTTTGAATAAAAGCGACCTGCCCGAAAGCCGCGACAACCTCCCCGCCAACTTCCGAAATTTCAAAACAATCAAAGTTTCCTGCCAAAACAACAGCGGGATAGACGAGCTCAAAAAAAACGCGCTCGCGCTCATTCGCGAAAAATTCATAAAACCTTCGGGCGACGACGTCGTCGTAGGCGCGCGCCACGCCCGCGCCCTCGAAAGGGCTTGCGAGTCGCTCAAGTGCGCCGAGCGGAAAATTCTGGACGGCGAACCGTCCGAGCTCGTCGCTTCCGATCTCGCCGAAACGCTCGACGCGCTCGGGGAAATCGTCGGGAAAACCGACAGCGAGGAAGTGCTCGACAGAATTTTTTCCAAATTCTGTATCGGCAAATAACGCCTATTTGCCGAAATCCAAATCAACGACAATCGGCAGGTGGTCGCTCGCCGCGCGCACTTCGTCGGTATTGATTATCGCGGGCGCGCCTGCGTAGGCGGACATTGCCGAATTGACGACAAAATAGTCGTAGATATAGGCGATGTCCTTTTTCTTCCAATAATATGTGTAGGCGTTTGCGGAGGCGAAATCGCCGCCGCCGAGCATCGCGAGCTTCGTTTTTCCGAAGTTTCTGAAAAGCGCGTCCGACGGCTCGTTGTTGAAGTCGCCCGCGGCGATTGTCGGAGCGTCGGCGGCTATCGAAAAAATGCGCGCGTCAATCGCCCTGACCTCCGCGAATCGGAACGGATAAAACTGCTCGTCGGCTTTCCGCGCGCCCGTTTTGCTCTTCAGATGCAGAGCGAAGGCGTACCAGTCCTTTTTTGCGGTCGTGAATTTTGCCCCGAGCGTGCCGCGCGGCGAAAAGACCTTCGCGCCCTTTAACTCGAAGGAAATATCGGAGCAGTCAAAAATTTTTTCGGGCTTGATTCTCGAAAGAATCGCAACACGCGTATGGGCGTCGTAAGAGGTAATCGCGCAAAACGGGTACGCCAAGCCCTCCTTATGCAAGGCGTCGCGCAATTCCTCCAAATACACTTCGTCGCCCATTTCGTCGAGCAACACTACGTCCGCGTTAATCTTGCGCAAAACGGAGCGCAGGGCGGCTTTTTCGGATTCGGGCTTGGGGTGCTCGCGCCACTTGCCGTTTACCATTCGGTTTGCGACGCTGTAATTGTGGACGTTCCAAGAGCAGATTCGCACTTTCGGCGAATCCACCCCCGCGCGTTCGGCCTCCGAAAACGTAGGCAAAACCTCGGGGCGCGAACCGAAATCAGCCTTGTCCGACAAAAAGGTCGCGACCGCCCAGACCAGCCAAATTACCAAAACGGCGGCGGCTTTGGGGGCGGTGATTTTGCCGCGCAGGAGTTTTGCGGGTATTTTCACGCCGAATTAGGGTTGATATGGCGATTTCTCGCGGTTGCCTGTTGCGATTTTCTCGACGTATTTCGCGAGAATGTCGAATTCCAAATCCACGAGTTTTCCCGCTTTGCACTCGGAAAGGTTCGTGACCTCGAGCGTGTGGGGAATCAGCCATACGGCGAGCGAATCCTTGTGGGCTTCGGCTATCGTGAGGGAAATGCCGTCGATGGCGACGCTGCCCTTGTAGACGACGTAATTTGCAAATTCTTCGGGAACTGCGACTTTCAGGTACACATTCTTGCCCCTTTGCTCGAAGACTTCGACTTTGCTTCTGGTATCGACGTGCCCCGTCACAAAGTGTCCGCCCAGCCGCGCATTTGCCGCAAGCGGGCGTTCGAGATTTATAAGCGAGCCGCTTTTCACGCCCTCGAAAGACGTGAGCCTTATGGTTTCTTCGAGAAGCTCGAAGGACAATTCGTTGCCGTCGCGCCCGACGAGCGTGAGACAGCAGCCGTTGCACGCCAAGGAATCGCCGTCGGAAAGACTTTCGGCGATAAATTCGGGGGCTTGCAGCTTCAAAAGCCACGCCGCCTTTTTTTCTTCAAAGGAAACTACTTTCCCGACCCCTTCAACTATTCCCGTAAACATAATATAATTTTGTGTGTTAAAATATAAATTTACAACAAATAAAAAATCGCAAAAATCGCCGCTTTAGTCAAGAAAAAAGCCCCGAAAGAAAGAGCTTTCGGGGCTGCGTTGGAACATTCACAAATTAGTGCGCGCGCAGATATTCTATGCTTTTGCGCATAATATCGTCCAGATGCTTTTCGTCGCCGCCTTCGTATTCGAGGACAAAATATCCGTCGAAGCCGAGCGAGTCGAGCGTCGCAAGCATTTTTTGGACATCGAGAGAGCCGCCGCCGAGATACGTGTCACGGCCTTCGGGCATAATTACGTCCTTGAAGTGCAGCATCTTCAACTTTTTGCCGATTGTTTTGTACGCTCCGCAAATATCGACACCCGCGCGAATCCAGTGCCCGTTGTCGGCACAGACGCCGACGTTTGAAAACGATGCTACAACCTGCGCCAGCACTTCGGGATTCCAATATTCGTTGGTCTTGCGTCCGTGGTGGTGGACGGCGATTTCAACGCCGTATTTCTTGGCGAGCGCGTCGATTTTAGCCTGATATTGGCGCGGCATTTCTTCCGTGAACACTTTGATGTTCATATCCTTGCAGAATGCTAGATGTTGTTCCAGCTCGTTTTCCGCAACGGTATAGATTCCGAAGGACGCCATTTCGATTTTATTGTCGGCGAACACTTTTTTGAGGTACGCGCGCTGCTCGGGCGTCATTTTTTCCGAAACCTTTACGTTGGGATATTTGCCGCCGATGAACTGCGTTTTGGAAAGCACCACGCCGTCGACTTTCATTTCCGCCGCTTTTTTTACGGTATCGACGAGCGAAGCCTGATTGCGGTAGACATATCCGTGAAGCGCGATTTTCCTGTATTTGGGAGTGGGCGCCGAATCCTTCGCAACGCACCCGAAAAGCAGTGCGGCAACGGCGGCGACCGAAAATATCGTCAATAATTTCTTCATAAACAATTTGTTTTATTAATTTTTTGTGTATTTATCAATACCAGCCTTCGCGCATTGCGGGCTTTATGAGCGCGTTTGCGGCGGGGTTGTTTTTGCAGAGCATCGTTTCGGGATTCCATTCGATTACCGAATTCGTGCGCAGCGACATATTCCCCAAAATGACGACTTCCGTAAGCTTTGCGGCTTCGTCGAAGTTGGACGCGCACTGTGCGACATTTCCGCGGACGGCGTCGACAAAGTTGAGCCTGTGGTCGTTGTTGCGAACGCGCGGGAGAGTCTTGGCAATCTTTTTTGCGTCTGCGGTTTTCGACTTCGGCAGGACAATCGGAGCGCCCATAAGGTGCATTGCGGGGGAGAAGAGCACGCCCTCAGTTCCGATAATAAACTGCCCGTCGTCGGGGAGCTGTTCGTAGCCCCTGCCCGACTTCAGATATTCTTCGGGGAGCGGCGGCAGGAAGGACTTGTCATAGCCCGCCTCGAAATTGCCGTCCTTGTCGGGGCGCACGAAGCCGCTGTACCACTTGAGCGTTATCGGCTTGCCCTGAGAGGAAGTCGAGAAGTGGAAGTTTACGTTGTCTTGAAGCGGAATGGAAATATCCGTGCCGCCGCGTTGACGCGAGTCCACGCGATAGGGATTTGCGAGGTCGAGAGCTGTCATCGGGACGTCGAGAATGTGACAGCCGATGTCGCCGAGCGAGCCAGAGCCGAATTTCCAGAATCTGCGCCAGTTAAGCGGCACTACGCGCTTTGTGAAGGAAACCGTGGGAGTGGAAATATTCTGCCATTTGTCCCAGTCGAAGTTTGCGGGAATCGGGTCGGGAGCCGGCCAGCTCGTGAATCCGCCGGGGCGTTGGTTGACGCCTTTGAGCGGGCGGCAAGTCCACATTACGACTTCCCTGACTTCGCCGATAAGCCCCGCGGCAATCCATTCCTTGACCGTGCGGACACCGTCGCCCGAGTGGACGAAGTTGCCCATTTGGGTCTTTACACCCGCCGCTTTTGCGGCGCGGGCGAGCTCGCGGCACTGCCAAATCGAGAAGCAAAGGGGCTTTTCGAGATAGAGGTCGTAGCCGTGCTTTATTGCGGACATCGCAACTGCAAAGTGGTTGTGATCGGGCGTGCTGATTACGACAGCGTCCATTTTGCCCTTCATTTTTTCGAACATCACGCGATAGTCGATAAAAGCTTCGGCGTCAGAACCCGCGTATTTGCGGGCGTTGCCGAAACCGTACTCGCCGCTGTCGACGTCGCAGTACGCTACGACTTTCTGTTTGAGCCCGTTTATGAACCCCGCCATATTTCCGCCGCCCATCAGCCCCGTGCCGACGAACCCGAGCCTTACGGGAGTTTCGTCGAACTTGGCGTCCTTGGCGTTATCCTGCGCGTGCAGATTGCCCGCAATATAGGGGAATGCCACTGCGGCACCGCCCATTGTTCCGATTTTCTTTATAAAACTTCTTCTGTTTTCCATATTTTCTTTCCGAGACGAAAACTTTTCCGTCCCCCTCTTTAAACGGAAGATGTTTTTAACCCAAAAACGGGGCAAGTCAAACCGCAAAACCGATTTTTTTGTTGGACAGTTGAAATTTGTCGGACAGTTTTTTTTCGTTCACCAAAAAAATAAAAAGCGGCGGGGTAAAATTGCCCTCCGCCGCACACCGCAACTACGGTTAGATGTTTCGTCGCAATGTCGAAAAATTATTTGAAGTCGAGCGATTTTACTGTTTCGAAATCGCGATGCAGGCGCGAGGCGTAATTGCTGCACACCCTGTCCACGCCGAGCTTAGCGGCAAACGCCAAATCGTCGAGGTTCTCAACGTGCCAAACGCCGACCTTCAGCCCCGCCGCCTTGATTTTCGCGACAAAGTCCGCGTTTATGTTCCTGTATCCGCCGATTGCTACTTGGCTTGCGCCCGCATTTTTCGCGCGTTCGATTATCGGCTCGGGCTTGGCGTTTTTGCCTACCCACACGATAAAAAGGGTTTCGTACTTCGGGTATTTTTTCTTGAAATCCTTGATAACATCGTCGCGGAACGACGTTATCAGAATGTTCGAGTAGTCCAAGCCCGCCTTGATTCTCGCCGCCTCGACTTTGTCGGCGAATCCGTCGCCGTAGTGTTTTATTTCGAGCTCGAAAGCTTTGTCTTTGGGGATTACCGCGAGAATGTCGTCGAGCGTCGGGAGCTTGCAGTCGGCGTATTTTTTGTCGAACTTGTCGGCACACGCGAGCTTGGCGTTTTTGATTTCTTCAGCGGTCAGCTCGCTGGGCTGCTTGTCGATTCCCCAATATTTTTTCAATTCGCCCCTTTCGTGGCAAATTACCATCGAGCCGTCTTTCGTAAGCCAGCAGTCGGTTTCAATCATAAGCGCGCCCAAGTCGAACGCCAATTTTATGGATTCCACCGTATTTTGCGGGGCGAGGGACGGCTCGCCGCGGTGCGCGTGCATTCTGATTTTTTCGCCCGCAAAAAGCGAGCATACCGCCAACAGTAAGGGAATAAATACGAGCTTTTTCATATTAAAAATTTAACTGAAAAACTACGCGCCGCGCAACAAAAAAACCGCAATGCGTCGGCGTTGCGGTCTGATTTTTTGTGTCGAAGATTATTAGTCTATACGCTCGATGAGGCAAACCGCGTGCGCGCCGATTCCCTCTTTGCGCCCTTCCCAGCCCATCTTTTCGTTGGTCGTCGCCTTGATTCCAACGTCGGACGGCTCGACGCCCAGCGACTTTGCGAGAATTTTTTTCATCGCGGGAACGTGCGGGAGCATTTTCGGCGTCTCCGCGATAATCGACGCGTCGACATTGGAGACTTTGTAGCCCAGCTTGCGGATTTCCGCAACGGCGCGTTTTACAATCTCCTGCGAGTTGATGTCCTTGCACGAGTCGTCCGAGGGCGGGAAGTAGTAGCCGATGTCGGGCAAAGCCGCCGCGCCGAGAATCGAGTCGGCTATCGCGTGGCTCAAAACGTCCGCGTCCGAGTGCCCCAAGAGTCCGAGCTTGCTTTCGATTTCGACGCCGCCGATTACACACCTGCGCCCTTCGACGAGCTGGTGTACGTCGTAGCCGTGCCCTATTCTGAATTGTCCTGCCATAGTTTTATTTTTTGCGTGATAGTAGAAATTCGATGCGCGCGATGTCCTCGGGGACTGTTATTTTCGGGTTCGGCGAAATGTTTTCGACAATGCTAACGCCGATTCCGTCCGCATTCGCCGCGGCGACATCGTCGGTGACCGCCGCGCCGCTTTCGCGCACTTTTTTGTAGGCGGCGCGGATTTGCGCGAGGCGGAAAACCTGCGGGGTCTGCATCGCCCAAAGAGAGGGTCTTTCCAAGTCCTCCAAAATCCGCGCGCGCAGATTTTTTATGTCGGAGGGGATTTTTTTTATAGTGTCGCTAACGCGCGCCGCCAAGACCGCCGCGCCGTCGGATTTTGCAGCGTCGGAGAGTCTCGAAATATTCTCCGAACCTACGAGCGGCCGCGCGCCGTCGTGGATAAAAACCAGACTTTCGGCGTCGCAGTTCGATTCGCCGAGCGCAATCAGCGCGTTCAGCACGCTGTCCGAACGCTCCGCCCCGCCCCTGCAAAATACGATTTCAAGGGAGTTTTGGGGATAGAATTTTTTTACCGCCGCCGCGATTTCGTCGCGCTGGGCGTCGTCGCGGCACGCAAAGACTACGCGCCCGACTTTTCCGCTCTCGAGAAACGCGCCGAACGAATGGACGATGACGGGCTTGCCGTCGAGCGGTTCAAGCACCTTGTCGCGCACGCTCGCGCGCATTCGCGAGCCGCTTCCGCCCGCGAGAATCACTGCCGCGTCCCTATTCATCGCCCGCGATTTCCTTCAAAATGTCCCTCGCCGCCTGTGCGGGATTTTCCGCCTTGAGAATCGGACGTCCGACAACGATGAAGCTCGAGCCCGCCTTTGCGGCTTTTGCGGGTGTCATAATGCGCTTTTGCTCGTCGGCGGAAGAACCCGCGGGGCGGATTCCGGGGGTTATGAGCGCGACGCTTTCGGGGAGAATCGAGCGCAGGCGTTCGATTTCGAGCGGCGAGCAGACAAGCCCCTTCATTCCGCTGTCGACCGCCAGCTTTGCGAGAAGCTCGACCTGCCATTCGGGCTCGAGCTCAACACCCGTTTCGGCGAGCCCGTCGGCGTCGAACGACGTCAACACGGTGACCCCCAGCAGCAACAGGTCGGGATTGGTCTTTGCGGCGGAATCGAGAGCCGCTTTCATCATTTCGCGCCCGCCGCTCGTGTGGATTGTCAGCATCGAGACGGGCAAAGAGGAGACGCTTTCGACCGCCTTCGCCACGGTATTGGGAATGTCGTAGAGTTTTAGGTCGAGGAAAATTTTGAACCCCATTGCGGCGACTTCGTTGACAAAATCCGCGCCGTACTTCAGGTACATCTGAAGCCCGATTTTCACCCATTCAAGCTCTCCGCGCAGCCCGCGCAGCATATCGAGAGCCGACTCGCGGTCGGGCAAATCGAGAGCCAGTATCAATTTGCAATCGTGTTTTGACATATTGGCAATTTTGTGGCATAACCGACCAAAAATTTCAACCAAAAACCTGAAACCGAAATGATAGAAAAATTTTCACCCTGCAAAATCAATCTGATGCTCGCGATTTTGGGAGTCCGCCCCGACGGCTTCCACGAACTCATCAGCATCGTAGCCCCCACGAAATTCGGCGACACTCTGAAGGCGCAAATTTCCGACAAGCCCGCAGACTCGCTCGCCTGCAATATGGAGGGGATTCCGCTCGACTCCACGAACTTGGTGATAAAGGCGGCGGAGCTGTTCCGCGAGGCGACTGGCAGGAGCGAACATTTTGATTTCGACCTGCAAAAACGCGTGCCCGCCGGCGCGGGACTCGGCGGAGGCAGCTCGAACGGTGCGGCGGCGTTGCTTGCCGTCAACGAGCTTTGCGGGAATCCGCTGCCGATGAAAAAACTTTCGGAAATCGCGGCGCAAATGGGGTCGGATTGCCCGCTGTTTTTGACAAATACGCCCGTCGTAATGCGCGGGCGCGGCGAGCGGGTTTTTGCGCTGCGCGGCGAGGCGCGCGAATACATCGAGCGGCTCAAACTCGTAATCTTCAAACCCGATTTCTCGATAAACACGGGTTGGGCGTACTCGCAGATGAAAGCCAACCCGCAGGACTATATGTCCGAGAACGCGGCGGAATCCGCACTGTCCGAATGGCTCGAAAACCCCAGCATTTCGGGGCTGCCGCTCATCAACAATATGCAGATTGAGGCGTTCAAAAAATTCCCCGCACTGCAAATCGTGCTCGACGAAATCCGCACGCGCTTCCGCGTGCCCGCAATGATGAGCGGCTCTGGCAGCGCGTGCTTTGCGATTGTAAACAATCTCGAAGACGACGAAATCGCGGAGCTTGAAAAGCTCGTCAAAAACCTGCTCGGCGAAACTGCGTTGGTCGTCCGCGCTTAATCCCGCCCGCGCAAATCGCAAAAATCCCGTCAGGCGGAAACGCGAAATTCCTTATCATTAAAGAACCCGCATATTAAAATGCACAAAACAAAAAACCGCGAAAATTCGCGGTTTTTTTGTCGGAATTTACAAAAAATTATTCCGATTTTTCGGAAGCTTTTTCGACGGGTTTTTCTTCGACTTTTGTCGCAGCAACCCTACCCCTGCGCTTTTTGGCGGGCATAATCTTGGCGAGATCGCGCTTGCCCATCGAGCGCAACTGCGCCAAGCGCGCCTTTGCGGCGGCTCTCGGGACGGTTTTGCCGAGCTCCCAGCTGTTGACGCTAAGCGTGCTAAAGCCGAGCATTTTTGCGAACTGTGCCTGCGAAACGCCAAGCTTTGTCCGCAGCTTTTTTATTCCCTCGGCGTTTATTCTGAAAGATTTTTCCTTGGCGGAATTTTCGCCGCCTTCCGCCCGATTTTCGGCGGCTTTTGCGGGGGATTGTGGCTTCGGGGCGGACTTCGAGAGAGCCGCGACGATCTTGCGCAATTCCGCTATTTTAGCCTGAAGGGGAGCAACCGCCATCTTGACTTCCTTGCGGGCAAGACGACGGATTTCGTCATATAAAACACTTTTTATGTCTGCCATATATTTTAAAAATATATGCAAATAGTTATGTTCATAATTATGAAAATCAAGCTTTTTGTTAAAAAAAACAAAGAATTTACTTTGCAACAATTATATCGTCCCACGATGTCGTATACGCCCTGCTGAGCAAATCGCTGCGCATTTTCCACTTTTTGTCGAGCCCCTCCGCGAGCGAAAACACCGTTCCCTTGCCGAACTTGCGGTTGACCGCGTCGATGGACGAAAACAGCCTGCTGTGCGCCTGCGACGGGGCAAAAAAATCCCCCTGAACCGCCCCGCTCTCGAGCCCCCAAAGCATCACGCCGCTTTTCTTATAACGCCTCCCTTTTATATACATATTCCGCAAATACGGGAAAACCGCTTTCACCATTTCGGAAGTGTCGTCGGTCGGGTGCGGAAACGTTATGTTTTCCGCCGACACCCCGCCGTCGAGTTTTTTCGGCGAATATTCGGGATAGTAGACGAAATAGACGTTTGCGCCCGCCGCGCGCTGCCCCTGCGCCCTGAGCTTTTCGGCAGCCCGCCCCAAATAGTACGCGACCGACTGCGAAAGCGACTCGAAATCCCGCACGGGCGAACCGAAGCACCGCGAGCACGTCAGGCTCTGCGAAAGCCCGTTGTCGTCGGAATGCGATTCGTCTTTGCACGCCACGCCGCGCAGCTCAAGCGCAGTTCGAACGAGCATTACCCCGTACTTTTTCGAGAGTTTCCCCTCGGGCGTTTCGGCGAGGTCGCGGGCGGTTAGGATTCTGTCGCGCTCGAGCTTCGGGGCAAGCCTGCGCCCGACTCCCCAGACTTCGCCTACGGGGGTTTGCGCAAGGATTTCCGAAGGGTTTTCGGGCAGGACGAACACGCCGTCCGACGTCTTTTTGGCGATGTGGTTGGCGATTTTCGCCAAAGTTTTAGTCGGCGCGAACCCGATTCCGCACGGGATTCCAATCCACTTCAAAATAGTCGCCCGCGCCCGAAGCCCGTAGCCTAAAAAGTCGATTCCGTCCGCCGGATAGACAAAGGCTTCGTCCACGGAGTACTGCTCTATGTCGGCAAACAGCGCGCCGAGCACCTGCATCAGGCGGTTCGACATATCCGAATAAAGCTCGTGGTTGCCCGAGCGCAGAACCAGTCCGAGCCGCGCGATTTTCGGCTTGAGCTGGAAATATGGCGTACCCATCGCAATCCCGAGTTTCTTAAATTCGTTCGACCTCGAGACCACGCAGCCGTCGTTGTTCGACAAAACCGCCACGGGCTTGCCTTCGAGCGAGCGGTCGAAAACCCTCTCGCAGGAGACGAAAAAATTGTTGCCGTCCACAAGCCCAATCATACGCGCACAAAGCGGTGGATTACCGCCGTCACGACGCCGAAAACGCTCAAAGTCATCTCGCCCGAAAAGACAATCGGCTTGTACTTCGGGTTCGCGGGGTGGAGGGCGACCGAGCCGTCGCCGCCGCGCCTCAGATATTTCACGGTAAATTCGTCGCCGACGTATGCCACGATGACATCGCCGTCCTTGGCGTCGAGACTTCTGTCGACGACCAGCAAATCACCGTTTCGGATTCCCGCTCCCTCCATGGAATCGCCGCTAACGCGCACGAAAAACGTCGCGGGGCGGTTGCGCACGAGCAGTTCGTTGAGGTCGAGCGGAGTCTGCAGGTACTGCTCCGCGGGCTTCGGGAAACCCGCCGAAACGGTGTCGGCGACAAGTTGCGCTTTTTTGTCCATAGAAAAAATATCGGACAAAAACGCGCGGGCGTCAACCGATACTTGCCAAAGTTTTCTTGACCCGCCCGCCCGCTTTGGTAGGATTACCGCAATTTTATGGAATTTATTATCATCGCCGTACTGATACTTTCAAACGGAATACTTGCAATGTCGGAAATCGCGCTCGTTTCGCTGCGCAAGGCGAATCTTGCGGCGGACGCAAAGCACGGGAGCAAATCGGCAAAACGTGCAATCGCGCTGGCGGAAAATCCCGAAAGATTTTTCTCGACCGTCCAAATCGGAATCACCCTCATCGGAATCCTCACGGGTATTTATTCGGGCGACGCAATCGCGGGCAAGCTCGGCGCGTACCTCCGCGATATGGGCGTGTCCGAAAAGTGGGCGACTCTCGGCGGACAGGCGGCGATTCTGGTTGTCGCGACCTATTTTACGCTGATTTTCGGGGAACTCGTCCCCAAGCGAATCGGACTCGCCGCGCCCGAGAAAGTCGCAAAGCTCGTTGCGGGCGCAATGACCGCCCTTTCCGTCGCAACCGCCCCGTTTGTCTGGATTTTGGGCAAATCGAGCTCGGCTGTGCTCGGAATTTTGGGGATAAAAAACATAAAGTCGAAAGTCACAGAGCGCGAAATCAAATCGCTCGTTGAAGAGGGCGAAGCCAGCGGCGAAGTGCAATCCGTCGAGCGCAACATCGTCGAGCGCGTCTTCACGCTCGGCGACAGGTGCGTGGAATCGATTATGACGCCCCGAATCGACATCGAAAGCATCGACGTATCGCTTTCGAACGCGCAGATTGCGGAGATTGTCGAAAAGACGCCACACGCCGTCTACCCCGTAACGCGCGGCGGATCGCTCGACGACATCATAGGGACTGTGAAGCTCGAGGCTCTCTTCGGCAAGCTCGGCGACCCGAATTTTTCGGTGCGCTCGGTCGTCAAGCCCGCGCACTTTTTCAAGGAGGACACGCAGGTTTACAATGCGCTCGAGCAGCTGCGCGAGCTGAGGCTTAAAAACGCGATAATCTCCAACGAATTCGGCGTGACGCTCGGAATGATTACGCTAAACGACATCATCGACGCCGTTCTCGGCGATATGCCCGAGGCAAACGAAGAGATGGACATAACCCAGCGGCGCGACGGCACATACCTTGTCGACGGACAGTGCCCATTCCACGACTTTTTGATTTTCTTCGACATCGAAGACGACGACGAAAACGCCGAATACAACACCCTCGCGGGGCTGATTCTTTCGATTCTAAAACACATTCCGCACGCGGGGGAAATCGCCCAGTGGAACGGGTTTGAATTCGAGATTGCCGATATGGACGGCGCGAGAATCGACAAGGTGATTGTCAAACGCCCGCAGGTTTCGGAACAGCCAGAATAATTTTTTACAGCAGCCCCGAAAACGCCTTTTTATACTCGGGAGAGATGCGGTAGGACTCGCGGATTTTGCGGACGGACAGCCTAAGCAATTCCCTGTCGCCAAGCGACTTCAAGAAACAAAATACACGCTCGGGAAATTTTGCCGCACACTCGGCAATCGCCCACGCCGCCGCCATTATCGCATAACGCTCGCGGTTTTTCAGCGCGGAGCAAAGGCGCAACCCGTCGTCCAAATGCTCCGAATCCACAAAGTAGCCCAAAAATATCACGCGAGCAAACCGCGCCTTGAATTCCTCGGGCGAATCGAAATACGGGAGGACGAACCGCCACGCGTCTTCGCGGTTCTTTTCGATAAATTTCAGCGTAAGGCAAAAACTGTCGCAAACCGACCAGTTGTCGATTTTCGGGACGAATCGGGCGACAAGCCCGAACATTTTATCCTGCGGCAGATTGCTGTACGCGATTGAAAGCCCCTCGACCATTCGCTCTTCGAAGCTTTGGGGCGAAAACGGCGGGGCGAATTCGGGGCGACCGTTCTTTGCGCTCTGTTTGGCAAGTTCGCGCAAATACGGTATGCGCACGCCGAGCACCCCGCCGACGTTCGGCAAAAGCGCGGAGGAAAAATCGCGATACTTCGCCTCCGCGCGTTCGTTCAAACGCGCGCGCAACGCCGCCAGAGCCGTGTTCGGCCTTTGCGGCAGGAGGTTTCGCGCGCGCGGCATTTTTTCTTAGAAGTTTGCCTCGAGGTCGTCGAGAATTCTGTCAAGTTCGGTTTTCGCCGTCTGCTTCGCCTTTACCAGCCCTTCCAAGCTGTCCGCCTTTTCGTGCGCGAATGCGTAGAACTTGATTTTCGGCTCGGTTCCGCTTCCGCGAATCGCAAAGCTGTATCCGTTCTCGAGCGTATAGAAATAAAATCTTTCACTGGGGATTTTAATTCCGTCCGCGTCGAAAATCTCGTCTTTTGCGAAGTTGACCGCCTTTGCGACTTTCACGCCGCCGACCGACTCGAGCGGCTTTTCGCCGAGCTTTACAAGGAAGTCCTGAATCTGCTTCGCGCCAGCCGCGCCTTCGCGATAAACGCTGCGCAGGCTTTCGAGGTAGTACCCGCACTTGAGGTAGATGTCGTCGAGATATTCGTCGACCGTCTTGCCTATCGACTTCAGATACCCGAGCATTTCGCAGAACATCATAACCGCCGCGTTGGCGTCCTTGTCGCGCACCAAATCCGTGCCGAGGTAGCCGTAGCTTTCCTCTCCGCCGAAGACGAAGAATGTCGAATATTCCTGCGAAAGTTTCGCCCTTTCGAGGTACGTCAAATCGTCGACCGACTTGCCGAGAGCCTTTTCAAGCTGCTTGCGGTAAAGCTCGAGCCTTCCGCCAATCCACTTGAAGCCCGTGAGTGTGTTTATGCACTTGATTCCGTACGCCGCCGCGATTTTGTCCTGCAAGGGGGTTGTGACAAACGTTTTGATAACGGCACATTTTGCGGGGTTTGTGATAATCCCCTTTTCAATCATTTTCGAAATGCGGTATTGCGCCAAGAGCGAGCCTATCATATTGCCCGTAAGCAGGCGGATTTCGCCCGAACGCGTGCGGATTGCAACGCCCATGCGGTCGGCGTCGGGGTCGGTCGCCATAAGGCATTCCGCGCCAGTTTCGCGCATCTTTTGGATACCCATCGAAAGCGTTTCGGCGTATTCGGGGTTGGGCTGTTTTACGGTCGGGAAGCGCGAGTCGATTTTCATCTGCGGTTCGACGAAATAGGGATCGAGACCGAAGTGGCGCATAACTGCGGGGCACATCGTAACACCCGTGCCGTGAACCGACGTGAATACAACCTTGGGCTTGTTGTCCGCCAAAACCTTGGCATCGATTACGCAGTTTTCAATGGACTTGATGTAAGCCTGTTCCGCTTCCTCGGGGACGCGCTTTACACCGTCGAGGTTGATTTCGAGGTGCTTGCCAACTTCCTTCCAAGAGACCTTGCCGACCTGCTCGACAATGCCCTCCGCGTGGGGGCTGATTGCCTGCGCGCCGTCGGAGAAATAGACCTTGTAGCCGTTGTCGTGCGGCGGATTGTGGGAGGCGGTGATGACGATGCCCGCAGTCGTTTTCAGCTGTCTTACGGAGAAGGAGAGCTGGGGAGTCGAGCGCGGGGAGTCGAAGATATACGCTTCGCCACCCATGCGCGTCCAGACGGACGCCGCGAGTTCGCAAAAACGCTTCGAGAAGTGGCGGACATCGTAGGCTACGACGAGCTTGGGAGTTCCGCCGCCGTTGGCGTCGAGGTAGCCTTTGCAATAGTTGAAAAGCCCCATCGTGGCGCGGACAACGTTAAAGTCGTTCATATTGTTTGCGCCGACCGCCGCGTGCTCGGGCGTGCCCTGCTCCGACTGCCTGCCAAGTTCCGCCATTGCGGGCTGTTTGCCGATTGTGCGTCCGCGCATACCGCCCGTTCCGAATGCCAAGAAACGGAAGAAGCGGTCGTTGATTTCCTCGTATCTGCCCTCTTCGAAGAGTTCAACGAGTGCGTCGATTGCCCATTCGGGCAAAAAGTTTTCGTCGAGCCAGCCGAGAATATTCGCGGCGGAGCTTTCCATTATTTTGTCGGAAGCTTCCGACAGCAACTGTTTGAGATGTGCTATTTTTTCGGACATAAAATAAAAATTTTTCGCATTAAAAAAAACGGGGCGGCCGAAATTAATCGTCCGCCCCGCAAGACAAATTTCAGTTTGACCCGCTTGCGGCGGGACGCCCTTTCGGACTAATTATTAGTACGGAAGCGGGTGGGTTTTGCAAAGCTCTTCGGCGATAGCCTTTGCCTTTGCGATTTGCGCTTCGTCGGTCGGGTTGGAGAGAACCAAGTCGATTGCTTCGGCGATTTTTTCCATATCCGCTTCGTTCATACCGCGGCTCGTGACAGCGGGAGTGCCGAGACGGATACCGCTTGCCTTGAACGGGGAACGGGTTTCGCCAGGGACGGTGTTTTTGTTCGTCGTGATGTTCGCCTTGTCGAGCGCGATTTGCGCGTCCTTGCCCGTGAGATCGGGGTGGCTCTTGCGCAGGTCGATAAGGATAAGGTGGTTGTCCGTGCCGCCCGAAACGAGTCCGTATCCGCGCTTTTTGAGCGCTTCAGCCAATGCCGCAGCGTTCTTTACGATTTGCGCCTGATATTCCTTGAAGGAATCCTTGAGGGCTTCGCCGAAGCAAACCGCCTTGCCCGCGATAACGTGCATGAGCGGGCCGCCCTGCGTGCCAGGGAAAATCGCGGAGTCGATTGCCTTGGCGAGGGCTTCGTCGTTGGTCATAATGAGACCGCCGCGCGGGCCCCGGAGGGTCTTGTGGGTCGTTGTGGTGACGAAGTCGCAGTACGGAACGGGCGACGGGTGCTGGCCTGTTGCGACCAAGCCCGCGATGTGCGCGATGTCCGCCATCAGATACGCGCCGCATTTCTTGGCGATTTTGCCCATTCTTTCGAAGTCGATTTTGCGGGGATAAGCCGACGCGCCGACGGTGATGAGCTTGGGCTTTTCGGCGAGGGCGATTTCCTCGAGCTTGTCGTAGTCGATGTAGCCGGTGTCGACGTCGACGCCGTAGTTTACGACGTTAAAGAGCATACCCGAAATATTCTTGGGGTGGCCGTGCGAAAGGTGTCCGCCGTGTTCGAGGCTCATCGTGAGAATCTTGTCGCCAGGCTTGAGAACCGCCGTGTAGACTGCGGTGTTTGCCTGCGAACCCGAGTGGGGCTGGACGTTGGCGAATTTTACGCCGAAGAGCTGCTTGGCTCTGTCGATTGCAAGCTGTTCGACAATATCGACAAATTCGCAACCGCCGTAGTATCTTTTGCCCGGATAACCTTCGGCGTATTTGTTTGTGAGGGTCGAACCCATTGCTTCCATAACGGCGGGAATTACGAAATTCTCCGACGCGATGAGCTCGATGTGCGTTTGTTGACGGTTGGTTTCCGCTTTAATGGCGTCGAAAACCGCGCTGTCGATTTCTTTTAGTGGGGCTGCTTGAATCGCTTTATTCATAAAAATGTTCCTCTATTTCGTACCGAAGTTCGAGTTTGTCAACACAAAGATTCGCGAGAGGGTTCGTCGGGCGGATTTTTGCGGTTAGGCTTCGTCCTCGAAAGCCATGAATTTGTTTACCCTGCGTTCGTGGCGTCCGCTCTCGAAGTCGGTGGAAAGGAAGGTCTTGGCAATCGAGTCGGCAAGCTCGGGCGTCAGGTACTTCGCGCCCAGACACAGGACGTTCGCGTTGTTGTGAAGGCGCGAGAATTTGCCCGCGTCCTCCGAGAGGCAGAGCGCGGCGCGTATCCCGCGGATTTTGTTCGCCGCAATCGACATTCCGATTCCCGACGTGCAAACGAGCACCCCGAAGTCAGCCTTCCCCGCGTTTACGTCGCCGCAAACCGCCTTTGCGTAGTCGGGGTAGTCGACGCTCGCGGTGTCGGCGGGCCCCTTGTCGAGCACCGTGTAGCCCGCGTCCGAGAGCGATTTTACCAAGTGCTCCTTGAGCGCGAATCCGCCGTGGTCGGAACCTATGCTAAGCGTTTTTTTTGAGTTCATTTTCGAGATATTTTACGATGAATGGGATTGCCTGCGCGATTTCGTCGCGAACTTCCACATATTCTGCGAGGTTTCCGCCGTATGGGTCGGGAACGTCGGGGTGCTGGGCGTTGGGGACGAGCTGGCGCACGGTGAACATACGCGCGGGCGGATTTTTGTAAAAGTGTTTTACTTCGTCGAGATGCGCGCGGCTCATTGCAAAGAGCGCGAAGCAGTCGTCGAGCATTTCCTGCGTCAGCGACTTCGCCTTGTAGGAGCTTATGTCGATACCCACGCGCACGAGAGCCGAAACCGAATTTGCGCTCGGCGGCATTCCGTCGATTGCGGAAGTCCCAGCCGAGGTGATTTCGAGCGAATGGATTGGCGAGTTCTTCGGACGCGCTTCGATAGCGTGCTTTAGGAGAGCCTCTCCGATGGGGGAGCGGCAGATGTTTCCGGTGCAGAGAAATATCACTTTGTTTTTTGCCATAACGCTATTTCCGAATTTGAGATAGAAAGATACGATAATTTGAAAAAATCGCCCGCCTGTCGAGCATTTATTCTCGGAGGGGAAAAAAGATTCGACAAGGCGCGGATAAATCCGCTATTTTTAGGGTAATATGATGCACCAAAGACTGCTATCCGCCCTGTTGCTTTTCGCCGCCCCCTGCCTGTTTGCCCAGAAGGCCGATCCCACCCCGCCTTTCGACCCCAAAACCGCCGCAGAGTTCCTCGCCTCCGCCCCCGATTTCTCCGAATACGCCAAAACGTTTGCCGAACGCGCCGACTCGCTCTACTCCGCGACAAAATACGACGACGCGGGCGCGGCGTACTTTGCGTCGAAATTCTTGGGATTTTTGGCGGACTACTCGCCGAGCGCGTCGAAAGAATACGTAGCGTACATGCTCGGCAGACCCGAGCTTATCGAGGAATTTTGCACGGGGCTGTCCCCGAAGGACGACAGGGCGAAAGTCGCGAAAATCATACTCGATATCTGGGATTCCGACAGCGCGACATTCAAAAAATACCCGCGCCTTGCGCTGGCAATCGCGATAGTCTTCGACACCCCTCCGCCGAAAAATTGGCCGCACGACCAAGTCTCCGAAAAATACCTGCCCCGCAAATTCCCCGAACCCGTGCAGGCTTTCGCCGACTGGAAATCCGCGCGCGAACGCGGCAGGCTGCTCACGCAATTCGAGAGAATGTCCATTGCCGAACTAAAATACCTCGTCGCGAGCCTCGCGACCAACGAGGACAGGGAGTGGGCGCGCAAGTCGGTTTCGCTCACCGTCGCGGGAGTCGGCAAGCTATACGGGTCGGTTCCCTACGACTACCAGCGACTCAACGCAAAACGTTTCGACTGGGACGGCGCGGACTACCGCCTGCGCACGATTTTGAAGTCTGGCGGAATCTGCACCGACCAGGCCTATTATACCGCCGAAACCGCGAAATCGCGCGGCATACCCGCTTTCATCTTCACGGGCGCGGGCTCGGACGGCTTCCACGCGTGGACGGCGGCGATGAAGAAATCGGGCGACTGGGACTTCGGCATCGGCCGCTACGAAAGCTCGAGATTCGTAACGGGCACGACAATCGACCCCCAGACATGGGAAAAAGCCTCCGACCATGCGCTCGAATCGCTAAGGGAGGGTTTCAGAAATTGGAAAAAATACCGCGAAAACGAGCTTCACACAATTTTCGCCGAACGCTACTATTCGTTCAACGACTGGCAAAAGGCGGAACAGTCGGCACTCAAGGCAATAAATTGCGACAAGCGCAACGAAAAGACTTGGCGCATACTTATTAATAGCCGCAAGAAGCTCGGAATCGCACCGCAATATATTCGCAAAACCTACGAAGACGCAATCCGCTCGTTCTTCAAATACCCCGACATCGACGCCGACTTCCGCCGCCAGTACATCGCCGAACTTAAGGCGGCGGGCGATGAAACGACCGCCCGCAAACTTTCGTCCGCGATAATCCAAAAAACAAAGACTTCCCGCCCCGACATCGCGATGGCGTTCGCCCGCGCGGAAATCGAGGAGGACATTGCAAGCGGCGAAGCCGAACGGTTGGAATCCTCCTACAAACGCCTGCTCGGAGTCTTCAAAAACGACGCTGCAATCGCTACGGGCGAAATAACAATCCCGATTCTAAACGCGCTTTTGAAAAAGGGGAAAATCGCCGAAACGGACTCGATTATGAAAATCACCCGCAAAGTCCTGAAAACGTCGAAGGATTCGACTCTCGTCCAGCTCTTCGACGACTTGGACAGGCAGCTTGCCAACATCAAAAAGAAGCACGAAAAGAACGCGGGCAAATAGCCGCGTTCGAATTTGCCGAAAGTTGCGCCGAATGCGGGATTTTTCGGGCGGTGTATCACGCGAAAAAAAAGAAAAAAAACGCTTAGCTTAGCGACTCGAAAAGCCCCCTGCAACCCGCCGAAATATCGGAATACGCTTTGTCGAAGTCGCCCGTATACCACGGGTCGTCCACTTCGCCGCCCGCAACGCCTGCGTACTCCATCAGAAGCTTCGCAGAGCCGTCCGCGCAAATGCGCCCGATATTGCGCAGATTGCTGTTGTCCATAGCGACAACCAAGTCGAATTTTTCGAAATCCGCGGGCGTGATTTTCCGCGCGCGTTTGCCCGCGCAGTCGATGCCGTGCTTCGCCAAAACCCTGCGGGCTGGCGGATAGACGGGGTTGCCGATTTCCTCGTCGCTCGCGGCGGCGGACTCGATGTGGAATTCTTGCGCCCTGCCCGCCTTGGCGGCGATGTCCTTCATTATAAATTCCGCCATCGGGCTGCGGCAGATATTGCCGTGGCAAACAAAAAGTATCTTTTTCATATCTGTAAAATTTCTATAGTTTTTCGTCCCTGCGGCGGAAGAATCCGCGGAGGGCATGGCTGATTCCCCACGAGCCTTTGCCACCGCCCGATTGCGGAGTTGCGAACTTTGCGGAGCTCCAGCAGAGCAGCGAGCCGAAAATCAGTATCGCGACCCCGACCAATAGCGAAGTCCCGAGCCGCGAGCCAATCCAAAGCGACGCAAAAACGCACGAGAGCACGGGCGTAAAATACGAGGCAATCGCAAGCAGCGTCATATTGCCGTTTGCGATTCCGTAATTCCACGCCGCATAGCCGCTGCCGATTGCAATCGCCCCGAACACGACGCTAATCCAGCCCGAGACCGTCGCGTTTTCGACACTCCCGAATCCGCAAGCCCACAGCGCCGCAAAAATCAAAAAGTCCACCGCGAAAATCAGCACCGTCGGGTTCTCCCTGACCTGCCAGCGGCGCGTGAGGTTGGAAAACATACCCCAGGCGACCGCTCCCAAAAACGCCAGCAAATACGGCGCGGGGTTGCCGCCCACGTTTTGGAGAATCTCGCGCCACGCAATCCCCTTGTCGCCACTCAGGACAATCATAATCCCGAAGAAGCTGACCGCCATTCCCGGGTAAATCCACCAGCGCACCCTTTGGTTGTTTATGAAAATCGAAAGAAACACCACCAGACACGGCCACATATAATTGACCATTCCGACCTCGACAGTCTGCTGCTCGTTTTTACAGAGGAACATCGACACGCAGAAGAAAATCGAGCAGAGGTTGGAGAGCGGCAGCCCGAACAGCAGGTATTTTAGCGGCATTTTTTTGACGTTCGGGACTCCCAGAACCGCCAATAAAAAAACGACGGTAATCGCGTACAAAATCGCGAGCCCCGCCGAAAGGCTGAACTGTGCCGTAATATCGCGGACAAGCCCGACGGTCGTCCCCCAAAAAACGGGGGCGGTCAATCCAACGAGTGTTGATTTTTTCGACAAATCCATTTTTTTTTATTTTTTGAGCGCGGGAATTAACCCCCGTCCCTACCGCCGCCTGCCCTGCTCTTCGACTTCCTCCGCGATTTTCAGCTGCTCGGCGGTTCTCGGGGAAGTCGTTACGATATACACGCCCGCGAACACCAAAAACGACGCAAAAAGCTTGCCCCACGAAAACGTGTCCTGCCCGACCATCACCGCTATCGCCGACGACACCACGGGCTGGACGTAAATGTACATCGCAACCGTCGCGGGGCGAATGCGCTTAATACCCATATTCTGGAAAAGATACGCCAAGAACGTCGCGCCGCAAACTACATACAAAAGCCCCGCAATCTCCCAGCCGCCGAGCGCGGCTTTCAGCGAATCCTCCGAAAAATACGCTTTCGGGACGAACGGAATGAAAATTATCGTGGAGAACAAAAACATCCACTTCATTATCGTAATCGGCGAATACTTTAAGGTTAGCGGCTTTGCCGTCACGAAATAAACCGCCGCCGATACCGTCGCCAGAAATACGAGAAGGTCGCCCGAAACCGAGCCAGACCCAAGTCCGCCGCC
>DJPO01000060.1:42932-43486 GCA_002437405.1 Opitutia bacterium UBA6410
GCCGAGAACGGCGTCGCCGTCAAAATCACAGACGCGTCGACGGGCGAAGTCAGCCCGAGCGCGAAAATAAAAAGTCCCTGATTGAAAACTATCCCCGTGAGCGCGAAAAACAAAAACCAAAGCAAATCCTTCGGCGCAACTTTGTTGTCTTTTATGAAAAACGACGCCGTCCAAAAAAGAATAGTCGCCCCGATGAATCGGCACATCGTCACGAACAGCGGCGACGCGAAATCCGTCATCAGGTATTTTGAAATCGGGATAAACACCCCGAACATCAGGTTTGTCGTAAGGACGCAGATATGCCCTTTTGCTCTTTCGGAAATTTCCATATGAAAAATTTTCAACCCGCAAAGCATTTTGCGGAAAGAAAGAGAAAAAACTCCCAATCAGCCCGCAAGACAAGCAAAAACTGCGCGCGGCTAAAACACAACCTGAACCTGCGCAATGACCGACAAAACCCTGTCGCGCTTGAACGAGCCGCCCGCGACCGCCGAATTGAAGTCGGCATACTCCGCACCGATTGCATATTTTAGGGAATTGCCAAGCACATACCA
>DJPO01000060.1:43510-45602 GCA_002437405.1 Opitutia bacterium UBA6410
GCACATACCAGTTGAACCCGCCGTAGAACGACTCTACCCGCGAATAAAGCCCCGACCGCGTGTTTGCGCCGTACAAAACCTTGTTCTCGGAAATCCCGCGCCCGTCGGTGTCGAGATACAGGTATCTGAAAACAGGCTCGATGTCGCCGATAAATCCGGCGTCGAACTTGTACGCGCCGAGAACGTAAAAGCCCCACGGAATCGCGCACCGCGAATTCGTCGTGTACAGCGCGTAGTCCGAGCTTTCGGACTTGCCGTATTGCATGGCGGTCGCCACAAATTCGGAGTGGAGCGTGAAGCGTTTGTACTTCCACAAAAAGTACGGATTTATCCCCCAGCAATCGCCGTACGCCCCGACGCGCGACGGAAACGAACGTCCGTCGACCGCCGAAACCACGCGAGAAGAATACCCAGCATTCACGCCCGTTTGAAGGGAATTGTCGGCGTCCCGAACTTCCTCCCACCCGAGGCTCGCCCAAACCGCAACCGAGTTGCACGCGGGGGCGGTTATGTACTCGGGCTTGGAGTTCGTCACCGAAAGCCTGTAAATTACCGACTTGTTGTTGGGCAGCTTCCCGTTCCAGAACGCCCCCGTGTGGTAGCCCGAAAACGCCGCAACCGACGAGTGCTCCCCGACGAATCCGTCATTAAAGCCGTGGTCGCCGCCGCCGAAATACATATTTATAATGGAGCGGTCGGGCGTCATAATCTTCATTCCGCTCATCGGCTCTTCCATGCAGAAGAAAACCGCCTCGTGCCCGAGCCACAGCGTTCCGTCGAGATACTGGGTGTCAAAATCGACTTCGTATCTGGCGGTGTTCAGCAGCGTTTTGCTTGGCATATAGAGCGACACCAGCGCGCGCGAATTATCCGTTAGGTCGGCGAGCAAAACGGGAATTATCCTGCGGATTGCGAAGAAATTTCTGTTGTCGGAAAATCCGCCGAAATCCTGCGAAATGTTTTGATAGCGCAAATGCGCGAAAGTCAGCAACCGTATCCGTTTGCTCCGCTCGGTGGATTCGACGACGCCGACCGACGATTTTTTAATTTCGGATTTTTCGCCTGCTGTGATGACGCCCTTTTTTTCGAGCGAATCCAAGAGTTCGAACTCGCCCGCGCGAAGCGTAAATGCACACGCGTACACGGCGGAAAAAACGGCGATAAATTTAAGAAAGCCCCTCGACATATCTTCTTTATCCAATAGATTTCGAGGGGCGCGGGCAAGAAGATAATGGAGCGTCAAAATACGCAGTTTCGGGGCATAAAAATTACAAAAACACCCTGTTCCAGAAATACTTGCGGAACACCCACCACGGCTTTCGTTTTAACTGTCTAACAAAAAGTTTGCCAAACACCCTCCCCTTTTCCTCCTCCGAGCGTTCAACAAACCGCTCCCTTTCGGAGTCGGACATTTTCCAAGCCGTGAGCGAAAGCGCGTCGAGATACAATTTATAATACGGATTGAGCGCGTTGTAGCCAGCAACCCACGGCTTGAACTCGCCGACATAGTGGATTATCGCGGGCGACTTCGCCGCCGCGCGGTATTCGTCTTTCGGATAGCAGGTTTCGGAAATGATTTTCGGGGTGAATTGCAGGTTGTATTTTATCCCGAAATCGACGGTTTTCCCCTGCAAAACGATGTTCAAAATCGTCTGGTCAAAAAGCCCGAACGCGTTGGGGGTTTCGCGCAAAAAGCGCATAATTTCCCCTTCTATACCGCACTTGCGCCATTGCTCGAGGTTCATCAACATCACCCCGCTATTGAAATATTTATAGCCCTTTGGCAGAAATTTTCTGTTTTTCTTGGCGAATTTTTCGTACCAACAGTCCATCGAAACCGCCGCGCAAACGCCGCGCAAGTCCGTCGCAAACAAGTCGGTGAGGTCGGCGTTTACGATTACGTCGCAGTCAAGATACAGGCAGACATCGACGCTCTCGGGCAGGAGGCTCGCGATTTTCAGCCTGTACCACGTCGCCCGCGTTATGTAGCCCGACTCGGGATAGTCCTTGAAATCGTCGGGATTTATTTCGACGAAATTCACGCGGAAATTGGAATATCCGTCGATCTCGGCAAGCTTTTTTCTGTTTTCCG
>DJPO01000060.1:45696-61205 GCA_002437405.1 Opitutia bacterium UBA6410
CAGGCTGCGGCGTGTTTTGCATAGTTGTTGTCGGGTGCGAGTACTACGTTGAGCGACATATTTTTATTTGTTTTCGTATTTTTTCAAATTCCGCGCGTACAATTTGCGCATTCTAAAAAATTGGGGGCGCAGGAAAAATCCCAAATGACGCTTCCAATACCAGAAAAACCTGCCGACGGGATTGAATTTTTCGACCGCATTTGCCAGCAAATCCGCGTACGCCGTTGTCTTCCAATAATGCAGAAACAGGGGAGTCCACGGGTGCGCCGTTATCCCGAACGGAATCAGCCACGGCTTGTCGGGCCCCGTAAAATGGACGACTATCGGCGAATAGACCGCCGCGCGGATTTCCTCCGCCGAAAAATATTCCGAAACCACGTTTTTCCGATACAGCGACGAGACAGCCCCGAATTTCGGCGGAAGGATTTTCGATTCCCCCTTGAAAAAAACGTTTAAAACGTCTTGGTCGAGGTATTTTATTTTTTCCCGAAGCTCGAGCGTCTTTTCCAAAAGTTTCACGGCGGCGTTTTGGGCGCGCATTTTCTTTATGTTAAGCAGCAAAACCCCCGCGTTGAAATACCTGTCAAGCCCGAGAGTCTTCGGGTGGGAAGTCGAAATAAAATCGTCCGCGCCCGCGATGGCGGCGTCGGAAATATCGTAATCGAAAAGCTCGCGAATGTCGCCGCATACTACTACGTCGCAATCGAGATAAATCCCCTTTTCGTACGGGAAGTCCAAAAGCGGAATCAAATACCGATAGCATGTCGCAATGGAAATGTGCGAGTGCAGCAGCGGGAATTCGTCGAAAAAGCGGGAATACTCCGCCACCGAGACAAAACTGACTTCGTTCGCGCCGCAAGCTTTCGCAATGTTCGACTTCGCCGAATCGGAAAGCCCCGCAGTCAGGACGATAAAATGCAGGGGCGAGAGCGTGTTGTCGACGACGGAAGCGGCGACAGTGCAAAGCTGCGGCGCGTAGTTTTCGTCGCAACAAAGATATATGGGGACAACCGTTTCCGCCGAATTTTTCATACAAAAAATTATCCCCGAAAAATCGCAATATATCAAGAGTAAAAGACAAAATCCGTCTTCCAAACAATAAAATATTTCGACTTTGACAAACCCAAAACAAAAAACGAAACTTTTTTTCGCATATGGAAGAAAAGTACTACAAAGTAATAGCCGCCGACGGGAAATCGCCGACAACGCGCTTCGACTACACTCCATACCTGCCCCGCGGCGGCGAAGCGGGCGAATGGCTGCCCGAAATCCCCGACAATAAACTGGAATCGGACGGATATTACGTTTCAAAATACTGGAATATGTGGTACTCGCCCGATGCGCGGATTTACGAAGTGGAAGTGCGAAACATTCAAAAACCGACAATCGCGGGAGTTGAGAAACAGGCGTGCTGCTCGCAAATCCGCTTGCTGCGCGACGCAACAGAGGAATTGCTCGCAACCCTTCCCCAGCCCGACTCCGCCGAAAATTTCACAAATACGGGCGTATCAAACACGGGCTTGCACAACACGGGCAATTTTAATACGGGAAATTACAACACAGGCAACCGCAATACAGGTGCACTCAATAGCGGCGATTTCAATACGGGCGACAATAACACGGGCATCGACAACGTCGGCGACGGAAATGTCGGGACAGGCAACGTGGGGTGCTATAATATAGGACACTCAAATACAGGCAGCCACAATAAAGGCTCATATAATAGCGGCGATTACAACACAGGCTTTGCAAATAGCGGAAGTTTTAATAAGGGCAACCGCAATACGGGCAAATGGAATATCGGCAGCCGCCATAGCGGTTTTTTTAATAAGGAAGAACCGCCCGCAATAATGTTCAATAAGCCGACAAACAAAAAACTTTCGGAAATAAAACTGCCGAAATGGCTAAACCGCCCCTACCCCAAAGCTGAATTCGAAAAAATCACAAAAGAGGAGGCGGAAGAAACGCTAAAACTGCCGAACTTCGACTACAAAATTTTCGAGCAAATAACGGGAATAACGGAATCGGACTTCAAAGAAAAATTGCGTTAACAACCCCAAGAAAACAAAGTATTCATATCTTACATTACAATTAGTTCAGATATCAAATTGATCAATTTTCCAAAATTTTTTATCACTATATCTTTAGGATCCAATTTGAATATGTTCTCATAAGTAGAATTGCGGTGAGGGGCATATTATTATCTATACTGGTAATTATTCCCAAAACAAAAAGGCTTTTTAGACCTAACGTTTAACGATTTGTGACAACAAATCGAACCATCTTTTTGCGATGGCGTCCGAATCGAAACGGTTTGAAACGCATTCCATGTTCTTGCGCAAAGATTTCCGCAACTCGGAGTCCGACATAAGACGGCGCATTGTGCCGACATACTTTTCAATGTCGTAAGGCGGGACAAGAAAACCGTTTTTTCCGTCCATGATCAAATCTTCAATGGAATCGAACGTCTTAAATGCAACGGGAATGCACTTTGCCAAAACTGCTTCGAGAATTGTCATACCGAAGCCCTCGAACGACGTCGTTGCACAATAAATTTCGGATTCGTCAAAATATTTTTTAGACGGTTGAAATCCCATAAAGTTCACGCGCGGAATATTTCGATTCCGCACATACTCTCTCTGTGCGGGCAGGCATACTCCGTCGCCCAAAACAAATACCTCCCAATCTGAAAATTCCCGATACAACCGCTCCCAAATTTTTACAAATACATCAAGGCGCTTGCCCGAATCGACACGGCCTACCCACAAAACTTGCTTCTTTTTTTTGCAGTTCAAAGCAGGTTCGGAAATATCGATAGAGTTAGGGATTGCGACCACATTGTCGGGACATCTACCCAAGTACTCCACAATATCTGACTTGTGAAGCTCGGACAACAACACAACCCTGTCGGAAAACTCACACAGCTTTCTAAAATGTCCGACATATTTTAACTTATAAAAAAAGACAACGATGTCCCTAAGAGGTCTAACCCAGAGCAATTTTAAAAGCCAAACAAGCTTGTATTTTTGAAATTTCAAGCGTTTGGAATATATAAAATTCTTTACAGCCCCCAATGGTTGGGAATGCACGACAGACACCAATGCGCATTTGTTGAAACACACCTTGCGAAATAAATTAAAGCCGTATCTACCCAAGCCTTGCTGATTTATCAAAACATCAATGGAGTTTTCTCGAATAAAATTCGATAGGAATGATTCGTTTTCGGGAGAGTCGTCAAAATTTCCCGACGGCATAAAAACAACGTTTTCCTCGAAATAACCAGTATTTTTAATCGCTATAACATGAACATTAATGCCCAATCGCCTAAATGCGCGAATTAAAACCCATGTAACTTTTCCAATTCCGCCTTTTGATGGGTTGAAAAATTTTTGGCAAAACAAAATGTTCAAGGAAACCCCTCCTAAAAAATGATAAAAATCAATAAAATTTTTTAACAAATGTGAGACAAAGCATCTCGCGTTTCGAAAATGTTTTCCATCTTTGCTTCATATTAGCAAGCGTTGCGGGAAAAGAACTTAATTTGCGGATTGCCGACACGGTTTCGTCGTTGGTGTCGGCAAAAAATCCGCTTCCAGCGGAAAGCAACAACTTGTTGCTGACCGCCTTGTCCCCGTTTTTTTTAGTGGCTAATTTTTAGCCCAAAAGCGTTCGCCAAATCTTATTCCCAAGAGCGTTCGGGTAATGCTTCTTCTTTTTCTACGTGGTCGCGGTTGCCCTTGTTCCACCAGAAGAATACCGGACTTGCAATGAATATCGACGAGAACGTACCCGCTATGATACCCAACATAAATACCAGCGAGAAGTCCACTATAATGCCCGTGCCGAACAGGAACAATGCCGCCGCCGCTACAAACGTACTCAAGCTTGTCAACAATGTACGCGACATCGTTTTGTTGATTGAGTAGTTGATGATGTCCTTCAGCGTCATCGTCGGCTTCAGCTTCAGCTCTTCGCGGATACGGTCGAATACTACGATTTTATCGTTAATCGAATAGCCCATAACCATCAGAATTGCCGCAACCATCGGCGCGGAGAATTGCCCCGAACCTATGCCGAACAAACCCATAATCGCATACAAGCCGATTGTGATAACAACGTCGTGGAATGTCGCGATAACTGCCCCGATACCGTAGCTAAGTTCGAATCTGAAAGCTACATAAAGTAGTATCAACAACAGCGACAAGCCTACCGCTATAAATGCGTCGCGCGTGATTTCGCCGCTGACGGACGCGCCGATACTCTGCTGGCTGACGAGCTTCAAGCCCGCGTCGGGGAATTTTTGGGTCAACAAGTCGAAGACCCTTTGCCCCTTTTCGCTTTCGACCTGCAAGACGAGGTTTTCGGAACGGGTCGCCAAGTCGATTTGGTACGACGCCTGAATTTCGCCTATGCCTTCGTCGGAAGTGGAGGTGCTCAGCTCCGTAATCTTTTCAATGGGGAGCTTTTTGTCGGGATTGAAGGAAATCGAGACTATGTCGCCGCCCGTAAAGTCGATACTCAAGGTTTTATCGCCACGGTAGATAAGAATACCGACACCCAAAATTACAATTGTCCAAGAAATTATGAAAGAAGTCTTGGCGTATTTCAGGAACGGGAATTTTGCGTCTCCCGAAATCAAGCCCTTTTCGAGCCCCTTGCGGATATAGTTGTTTTTAATGCAAAGTTCGAGCAAGGCGCGGCTTAGAATCAAGCAGCAGAAGAGGGTAGTAAAAATACCGATTGCGAGAGTAAGACCGAACCCTTTGACGGGGCCAGTACCGAATACCCACAACGTGCCTGCGGAAATGAGGGTCGTCAAGTTGGCGTCGACGATAGTCGAGAACGCCTTGTCGTAGCCCGCCAATAGGGACGCCCAGAGGTTTTTACCCAAGCGCGTTTCCTCTCGCATACGCTCGAATACCAGAATGTTGGAGTCAACCGCCATACCGATTGTCAAGACCAACGCCGCGATACCGGGAAGCGTCATAGTCGCCTTGAAGCTTGCCAAGACGCCGAGGATAATCAGCAAGTTGACGATAACGGAGATAACGGCGATAACACCCATTCCGCGGTAGAAGAAAATCATAAACAAAATCGTGGCGGCGAAACCGATAACGGCGGCAGTCACGGAGCTTTCGCGCGCAGTGTCGGCGAGCGATGGCCCGACTTCGTTGAGGGACGTGCGTTTGAGTCCGACCGAAAGGGGATTGTTGAGGGCGTTTGCCAATTCGATTGCCTCGCGGCGCGTAAAGTTGCCCGTAATCGAGCCTCTTTCCTTAATTACGCTTATGATGTTCGGCGCGCTCATAAGGCGGCCGTCGAGCACGATAGCCAAGGGCTGTTTTGTACCCGTCTGGTTGTCGCCTTCAAGAATCGTGCGCGTGATTTTTTCAAAAACCTTTGCGCCGTCGGAGGTAAATTCCATACCGACCGCGAATTTGTTGGTATCCTCCATCGTGGGATAGGCGCGCTTGATGATGTCGCCGTTCGCCTCGGGCTTGCGCTTGACGTACATGGGCTCTTCGATGAGCTTGCCTTGGCGTTCCGACTCCATAACCATCACTTCGTAGCCCATCGGGATTTCGGAAAGCGGGGGCTTTACCGACGAGGGGCGCGCCGTGCGGTGGACGAGTCTGAACTCGAGCTTTGCGGGGCGGGAGAGTTCTTCGATGGCTTCGGGGTTGTCCTTGAGCGAGACGCCCGGCATTTGGACTTCAACAGCCTTCGAGCCCATAATACGGATAGTCGGTTCGGTGACGCCCAAGCCGTTGACGCGGTTGTTCATAACCGAGAGAACGTCCTTTAGCTGACCCGAGCGGGCTTGCTCGTCGGTGTCCAAGTTCGATTCGTCGATTTCGAGGGTGAAGGATACGCCGCCCTGCAAGTCCAAGCCCTTTTTGAGCATACCCTTGCTTTGGCGGTATAGCTCCTTGAGCAAGATGTCGTTGCGCTTCTTGAGGTTGAGAATGTCGGAAACGTTGACATCGGGGAAATATTTGTAGAGGTCGATATTTTCCGCATCGGCGTAGTCGCGCAAGGCGATGTAGAGCGTCGGGGACTTCGACTTGTCGTTTTTCGCCGCCTGTTTGTCGACGCGCGCCTGCGCCTTTTGGAGGACTTGGGCGAATTCGTCCTGATTGGCGGTTGCGCGGGTTTGGATATAGGTCTCGAAAGGAGTGTCGGAGAGCGGCAGCATAGCCGAGACCGACCAAATTATTACGAGAGCCGTTATTACGAGCTTCCACAGGATACTGCGGTTTACGGGAGACATATTTTATTTTCTTTCTAATTTAATAAAAGGAAAGCGCGTCGCCCCTGTTCGGGACGGCGCGTGTTAAAAGGTTTTTATTTGTTTTCGGCTTTCGGGGCGTCTTCGGGGACTTTGTCCTGAATCGCGGACTTGAGGAATTCGACCTTGGAGTTGTCGCCGAATTTCACGACAAACGTCTTGTCCTTGATGTTTGCGATAGTCCCGCACGCACCGCCGATTGTGACGATTCTGTCGCCCGACTTGAGCTCGGAAATCATCTTGGCGTGCGCCTTTTGTTTTTTGCGCTGGGGGGCAATCATCAAAAAGTACATTGCCGCGAACATAAGTACGAGGAAAATCAGCATTTGCGAACCGCCGCCTTGGGGTGCGCCTTCTGCCGCCTGTGTTGCGGGGGTTGCAGCTTGTGCGATAATGGTCGAGATATATTCCATAGTCATAAACAATTTTTAAATTCGCGATTAAATCGGCAAGGCGTGCGATATGCAAGAAAAAAATCCGCCGCCGCAAACATTTGGATTTTTTGTCTTTTTTTCTATTTTAGAGCGATACTGCCGCAAGCGGAGGTTTTGCGGATTTTCGAGTGAAAGTGGAGAACTGCGAGGAAATCAAACGCAGAAATCAGACGCAAAAAAATCGCCTTTGAAAAAAATCCGCCCCCGCCCTGCAAAATCCGCCGCCAAAAAAAAGACGCACTGCCCCGTCATCTCCTCCCCGCCTCCTCAAAAAAAAAGAAACCCCCGAAGGTCGTTCGGGGGTTTGAAAGATAGTAGCAAACTATTTTATGGTTTTCTTAGGTTCTGCGACATTCATAAAGTCGCGGGCAAGATTCTGGAGAGTGTTGGCGATAAAGTTGGAGCGGTTGCGGTTGTCGTTTTCCGCCATTTTATCGATTTGCTCTACGAGTGATTGGGGGAGGCTGATGGAAATTTGAGTCATACCAACAGTTTTACCCGAGCCTTTTTTGCGTGCCATATTATTCCTTGTTTTATTGTTGAATTTTTTGATTTCATCCAATGTCGTTAAACATCTTTTAAATGAGTATCGGAAGAAGCAATCCGCACTCAAAACATTTAACGATAAAAATTCATTTCTTAGAAAAATGGATTATAAAAAATTTATAGTCAAGTTATTTCAATCCATTATGTCCAAAAAACGAATAAAAACGCCTTAATAGTTAAGTTTTTTAAAATCAAAAACAAAACGGCGAATTACCCCCCCCCCCCCCCCCCCCCGAAAATTTATTCAAAAATTCCCGATTCGTTTGAAGAAAAAAGAAACACGGAGACATAAAATAGGGCAAAATTCCGCAAAAACCGAAGCGGCACTTGCGCCTTGACTTGGCGTCGAAAAACGCCATTGTGGATTTTTATATATTATCTATCCTATGAACAAAAATCCGGAATACGACTTCACAGAAATCGAAAAACGCTGGCAACACAAGTGGGACGAGGAAAAAACGTTCCACGCGACAACAGGCGCACCGTCAAAGAACGGCAAATACTACATTTTGGATATGTTCCCCTACCCGTCCGGCGCGGGTCTGCACATCGGACACCCCGAGGGCTACACGGCTTCCGACATCGTCGCCCGATACAAGTGGGCAAACGGCTACAACGTACTCCACCCGATGGGCTGGGACGCATTCGGTTTGCCCGCCGAACAGTACGCGGTAAAAACTGGCACACACCCGAGCATCACGACAGCCGCGAACATCGACAACTTCCGCAAGCAGATAAAATCGATAGGCTTTGCGATAGACTGGCAGCGCGAAATCAATACGACCGACCCCAAGTATTTTAAATGGACTCAATGGATTTTCCTGCGCCTCTTTAAAATGGGCTTGGCGTATGTCGACGAAAAACCCGTCTGGTGGTGCCCCGCGCTCGGAACGGTGCTCGCAAACGAAGAGGTTATCGACGGCAAGAGCGAAGTCGGCAAATTCCCCGTCGAGCGCAGAAAGCTGCGCCAGTGGGTTCTGAAAATCACAGCCTACGCAGACAAGCTCATCGAGGGGCTCAAAGGGCTCGACTGGCCGAACTCGACAAAGCGTTTGCAGGAAAACTGGATTGGACGCTCCGAGGGCGCGGAAGTCGATTTCGAAATAGCCGACTCCGCCGCGAAAGGCGAAAAACTCAGGATTTTCACAACCCGCCCCGATACCCTGTACGGCGCGACATATATGGTAATCGCGCCCGAACACCCGCTTTTGGACAAGCTCGTTTCCGCCGAAAACAAGGCGGCGGTTGCCGATTACGTAAAGTCGGTTGCGTCGAAAAGCGACCTCGACAGAACGGATTTGGCGAAGAACAAAACGGGCGTTTTTACGGGTGCGCACGCAATCAACCCCGTCAACGGAAATCTGATTCCGATTTGGGTCGCCGACTACGTTTTGATGAGCTACGGGACGGGCGCGATTATGGCAGTCCCCGCCCACGACGAGCGCGACTTCGACTTCGCAAAGCAATTCAATCTCCCTATAATAAGAGTAATCGACAAAAAGGACGCAAACGGCAATGCTCCCGAGCTGCCCTTCTGCGACGTCGGCACTCTAATGAATTCGGGCGAATGGGACGGAACGCCGTCGCTCGAGGCTAAATCGAAAATCACCCAAATGCTCGCAGACAGGGGCGTCGGGAAGAAGTCCGTAAACTACAAGCTGCGCGACTGGCTGTTCTCGCGCCAAAGATACTGGGGCGAACCCTTCCCGATTATCTGGGTCAAAAAAGACGCCTACGAAGCCGCGGCGAAATCGCCCGTCTGGAGCGCGAATATGCCGCAGACTCCCGTTACCTACGAATCCGACGGCACGACGCTCTACGCCCTGCCCCTGCCCGACAAAGACCTGCCGCTCGAGCTCCCGAAAGTCGAGAACTACAAGCCCTCGGGAACGGGCGAAAGCCCGCTTGCGCACGCCGAAAATTGGCTCAACGTAAAAATCAACGCAGCGACGGGCGAAGTCGTTCCCGCCTCCGAAAGCAAAAGCGGAGCCGAATGGTTCGAAGGTCGTCGCGAAACCAACACAATGCCCCAATGGGCGGGCTCGTGCTGGTACTACCTGCGCTACTGCGACCCGAACAACGACCAAGCCCCCGTCGGCAAGGAAGCCGAGCAATACTGGGGCTACCCGGACTTCTACATCGGCGGCGCGGAACACGCGGTTTTGCACCTGCTCTATGCGCGCTTCTGGCACAAGGTGCTCTTCGACTGTGGAATCGTAAAGGGCGACGAGCCGTTCAAAAAGCTCTTCCACCAAGGGATAATCCTCGGGCAGCTCGAATACACGGGCTTTAAATCACCCGACGGCAAATGGGTCAGCGCGCCCGCCGCAAAGGACTGCGACCAACCCGTAAAGCTCTCCGAAAACGACGTCGAAAAAGTCGGCAACGGGTTCGTCCTCAAGGCGGACAAGTCGATTGCCGTAGACGCGCGCTCTTTCAAAATGAGCAAAAGCCGCGGCAACGTAGTCAACCCCGACGACATCATAAAGCAGTACGGAGCGGACTCCCTGCGCCTCTACGAAATGTTCCTCGGGCCTCTCGAAGACCAGAAACCGTGGAATACGAACGGAATCGAGGGCGTCGTGCGCTTCCTGCGCAAAGTCTGGCGCGAATACGTCGGCAAGGACGGCGAAATCGCCGAGAAAATCTCCGACGGCGCAAAGGACGACCCCGAACTGCTCAAGGCTCTGCACGAGACAATCAAAAAAGTCGGCGAGTCCATCGAAACCCTGCGCTTCAACACCGCGATTTCCCAAATGATGATTTTTATGTCCGTCTTCCAAAAGAAGGACAAAATATCGAAGACAAGCGCGCGCCAGTTCGTCCAGCTGCTCGCGCCGTTCGCCCCGCACATCGCGGAGGAATTGTGGTTCAGACTCGGCGGCGAAGGCTCGGTCGCAAAAGCGCCGTGGCCAGTTGCGGACGAATCCAACCTGCACTCCGACACCGTTAAAATGGCGGTTCAGGTCAACGGCAAGCTCAGGGGCGAAATCGTCGTCGACAAGTCCCTCGGGAAGGAGCAGATTATCGCGGCGGCGAAGTCGCTCGAAAACGTCGCGAACTTCCTCGCGGGCAAAACAATCGTCAAGGAAATCTGCGTGCCCGCAAAGATTGTAAACATCGTCGTGAAATGAGATTCGCCTCGGCATTTCTGTGCTTCTGCCTGACACTCGGGACGGCTTTCGCCGCCCCGACCGAGGGCGTTGTATTCATAAAAAATGCGGGCAAATCGTCGGAAATTTTTTATAACGAAAAGCCCGTAAATATAAAGCGGAACGCAACCCTGCCCGCGGCGGGATTGCGCGTGAAAGTCGCAAAAGACGGCACGTTTTCCGCAGTCTTTTCGAACGGCGTCGCGATTTTCGCGTCGGACGGGGCGGACTTTTCCGTCGAAACATTAAAACATCTTTCAGGCAAAAACCTGAGCGAAAATTTCGATATGAAAATTTCCGTGGCTTCGGGGAAGCTGTATTTTTCGATTCCCAAAAATCCGCTCAACGGAAAAATATTGATCGAATTGCCCAACTGTTCCGTTTCGACAAACTGCCCGAGACTCGCGGTTTTCGCCGACTCCGACGGGGCGAAAATCGCCCCGTTCGAGGGGATAGCGAGGGTCAAACGCGGAGACGGCGTCTGGAATGTGGTCGCAAGCGAAAACTACGCGAAAATCCCTACCGACAAATCGAAAAAAATCGATTTCGGGAAAATTTACAAAGTAGAGGTCGAACAAATCGGCGAACTTTTCAAATACGCCGACACCGCCGCAAAACAGACGGTATTTTCCCGCAACGCAAACGGCGGACTCGCGGGACAATTCGCGGTTTCCAAGTCGTTTTTGACAATGCCGACAAAGCATAAATAAAATGCACAGTCTTTCAAAATTCCTCCCCGACAATTTCGACGCCTCCGCGACAGTCGCATTGCTTGCTGGCAAAGGGCAGTACCCGATTGTAATGCGCGAAATGCTAAAAAACGCGGGAATAAAGCACGTCCTGATGGCGTTCGAAGACGAAACATCGCCCGAGCTCTGGGACAGCTTCGGCGAAAACGAACGCTACATCGGCAACGTCGGGCAGCTCGGCAGACTCCTGAAAAACCTGCGCCACAGCGGGGCGAAGTACGCGATTATGGCGGGGCAAATCACCCCCAAAAAACTCTTCAAGGGAATGAAGCCCGACCTCAAGGCGATTCTCATTCTCGCAAAACTCAAGCGCAAAAACGCCGAAACGATATTCGGGGCGGTCGCCGACGCGCTCGCGTCAATCGGCGTGGAAATGCTCGACGCGCGCTCGTTTCTGGACGCCCAAACCGCGCCGTGCGGACTCTTTTGCGGCGGCAAGTGGACGGTTGCGCAGGACTACGTTGACCACGCAATGCACATCGCCCGCGAATGCGCTGCACTCGACATCGGACAGGGCTGCGTTACTTCGCGCGGGACGGTGCTGGCGGTCGAGGCGTTCGAAGGCACGGACAAAATGCTCGAGCGCGCGGGGACGTTCGAGGCAAAGGAATCGCTCTTTGCAAAGACGGTAAAGCCCAATCAAGACTACCGCTTCGACGTGCCCGTAGTCGGCGAACGGACAATCAGAAAGCTCGCGCAGGCGGGGATTAAAAACGCCGTTTTGGAGGCGGACAAAGTGATAATCCTCGAATCCGAAAAAGTAAAACGGCTCGCCGACGAGTTCGGCATAAAAATTTTGGGAATATGAGCGAAAAAGTAGAACAGAAAAAAAACGCGCTCCACGAGGAATTCGGATTTTTCGACGACCCCCGCGACACGTTCGAATACATCATCGCAAAAACCAAGGAGATTCCGCACCTCGCCCCCGAATTCAAGAAGGACGAATTTCTCGTAAAGGGGTGCGTCTCGAGCCTGTGGCTCGCGCCCTCGTACGACAAGGAAAAAAACGTCTGCAGTTTTTCAAGCGACGCGGACTCCGTAATAACGCGCGGTATCGCGGCTCTCGTGTGCGACGCGTACAGCGGGCTTTCCCCCAGCGAAGTGTTGGAGCTCGACCCCGCCATTTTCGACGAGCTTAAAATCGGCACGCAGCTTTCCCCCAACCGCCGCAACGGGCTCAGCCAGCTCTGCAAGAAAATCGCCGAATTCGCAACCTGCGCCCTCGCCGAAAATCCGCAAAAATAGATTTTCAAACGCCCTTTCCCCATCGGGATTGTAAAAAAAACATAAAAAGGCTTGAACAATCCCCGAAGATGAAGCAATATACATCACAAAGGCGCGGTATTGCGATTGCGCCGTTTCCCCTTATTTTACTTTATATAAACAACAAAGAATAAATAAATGAAAAGAAAAACGTTAACCGTGTTGTCTATCGCCGCGTTCGTATTTGCAAGCGCGGGTATCTCATTCGCCCAGAACGCCGCCCCCGCGGCCGATGCGCCCGCAAAACCCGATGCCCCGCAGGTCGTGGAAAAATCGCTCGCCGATATGTGGCGCGCAGGCGGCGCGACAATGTATCCTTTGGCGTTCTTCGCAATGCTCGCCACTACCCTCATCATCTACAATTTCATCGCAGTACGCAAAAAGAGGTTCTTGAACCCCGACGGCGTCAAGAAGGTTGAAGAATTGGTAAACAACCTCCAAATCAAGGAAGCGGTCGACTTCTGCGAAAAGAACCCCTCCCCGATTACCAACATCATCGGTTGCGGCCTCGCCCGCGCCGACGAACGCGGCATCGACACCGACGCAGTCGCGGCGGCTATGGAAGAAGCCTCCGTCGAAGAATTCGCAGGCCCCTACGTTCTCATCAACTACCTCTCGGTTACGGCGTCCCTCGCGCCTATGCTTGGTCTGTACGGTACGGTTTCGGGCATGGTCAAGGCGTTCAATACCATCGCGGCGGAAGGTGCGGGTAGCGCATCGAAGCTCGCTGACAACATCGCTGAAGCTCTTATTACAACGGCAACGGGCATGATCGTCGGTATTCCCGCCATGTTCTTCTTCTTCTTCTTCAAAAACAGATACGGCGCAATTATCTCGTCCTCCAGCCGCATTATCGGCGACTTGATGTTCACGATGAAAACGTCCCTCAAATACGGCCCGCAGGATATTTCCGAGCTCGAAGCCGACGTTGAAGGCACTCCCGCCGAAGTAGTCGAAACCGCCGCCGAATCCGAAAACAAATCCGAATAGGCAATGAAAACTTGGGCACCCGCAGAAAACGACGGCGCATTCGAGCTTACGCCGATGATCGACGTCGTCTTTCTTCTGATTACCTTCTTTATGACGGTTACCAGTTTCGCCTCTGCGGAAATGATACAAGTTGCAATGCCGATTGCCCCCGAGGCAAAAGTTCCCGAAGAAATAGGAGACCGACAGTATATCTCCGTTTCCCCCAAGGGCGACTACTTTCTCGGGGCGTTCAAATCGGATTTGGAACATATCAAAACCGCGCTTATAGCACGAAACGCCAAGGAAGGTTTTAAGGGCGCGTATATCCGCGCCGACGCGGCGACTCCGCACAAATACATCAGCGAACTGATGAAAATTTGCGGCGAAGCAGGCGTCTACAACATTCTCTTCGGAACACTAAACGACGACTAATATGAGACAAAACGATGTATTGGAATCGGAAGATAAGTTCGACCTTACGTCGATGATCGACGTCGTATTTCTGCTTCTGATTTACTTCATGTACCTGCCGATTCAGCAGGAGGCAGACTTGATGTTCTCCCTGCCCTCGTTCTCCCAGAATCAGGATTCGGGGAACGCACCGCTGCCGAGCGAACAGATGGTCGAAATCGCTCCCGACGGCAGCGTATCCCTAAACGGCACCCCGATGGGCGAACCGCGCCCCGATAAATTCGAGCTAAAAGAACTCGCGTCCGTTTTGCGCCGCCTGAAAATCAGCGCGGATAGAAGCGGAATCCCGACGATAGTCACGATTTATCCCGATGCGGACTCCCCGCACCAAGCGGCAATATCCGTGCTCGACGCCTGCGCAATGGCGGGCATCAAGCAGGTATCCTTCTCGGAAGCCGAATAGTTTTTCATTACTCAATCCGAACACCGTATTTTTTAATACGGTGTTTTTTTATTTTTAAATCATATGTGAAAAACATTGGGGTAAGAAAATGTGAAGCTATTTTCACATCTTCCTTTCGGGAGAATCTAAATTTGGAGATAGGCATTCACCGCTCATAAAACGGACATATCACAAAAAACGGACGTCTTATTACTGGCATTACAGGCAAGAAACGATATTGCATTGGGCGTTTTTGGGGATTTACGAGTACGCAAAGCGGTAATTATGTTCCGTTTGGCAACTGCGTGTTTTCTTGCAAATTGTATGAAAGGTTTGAGCGAGAGAAAACCACCCCACGTTTCCAACACCCAACATTGCGATAAACAAGGTAAAAAAGTGTACCCGAATCCTTGCAAAATATCGCCAATATCGAACGGCAGATAAAACAAAAAACGGTCGGAGAATTCCGACCGTTTTTTTTGCAAATATAAGAAAAAATCTACTGCCCCATAAAGACTTTGGCGATTGCGTTCAGATACGCGTAGCCGTGTTCCTTGTCGGGTTCGAGGTAGCTGCCCTCCGTCCATTCGTTCCACGAATTTACGGTGATGAGCTTGGGCAGGTTCGGGGCGACGTTTTTATCGACCCAAGCCTTTGCCATTTTCAGGGCGCGTTCGAAATCCTGCGGGTTCGAGCCCGTCACCATGGGGGCGAAAGCTTCTTTGGGGTAGCGCGGATTCGTATCCCAGCCGACGGTCACGTTCGGGAAGAACGGAATGCCCGATTCCTTCTTTTCGTTCCAAATGGCGGTTGCCATATTTATCCATTCGCGGTAGGTGATGTTTGGCTCGGATTTCTGGATTTTCTCCCAAGTTCCGTCCGTCCAGCAGTAGGTCGAAGAGGAATCTACCCCGATTTTCTGCGCGCGCTCCTTTGTGATGTTCGCCATCGACATAATGTGAACACCGCCAAGCCCCGCCTTTTTCGCCTGAGCCTTGAGGTAGTCGAACGCCTCTTTCGCCTTGTCTTCGCCGCCGACGCCCTGCACGAATTCGTTCATTTTGTACAAATAGAGAACGGGCTTGCCCTCGATTTTATAATAGTTGGGCTTTGTGAAATACATCTTTATCCAGCGGTCGGCGATTTTCTTGAATTCGTCGAGCGAAACTTTCGCACTGTAAAGCGGGGGATTCGCCTTTTTGTCGGCTTTCTTGTTGTTCCAGAGGTAGTCGACATCGTGGTTTGCCCACATCA
>DJPO01000060.1:61301-73552 GCA_002437405.1 Opitutia bacterium UBA6410
AACGGGCGGTTTTGATACCAATACCAGTCGTAAATAAAGACGTTCACGCCCGCAGCGAGGGCGGCGTCGATTTTTCGGGCGACGACAATCGGGTCGGCCTCGTTTTCGTATCCCCAGAGCGGAACTTTGGGCTGTTTATGCCCCGCCTTCTTCGGGACAGCCTCGTAGACGTTCTGCCATTCGCCGCAACCGTGGTCGAAGATTCCCAGTTCCTTCCAACGGGCTTCGGGTTGATATGCAGGCCAAACGTAAGCTGCGACATCGTACTCGGCTGCATTTGCAGAAAACGCGGCAAAAATCGAACCGATTGCCGCCGTGAATTTCAGTATTTTCATATTCATAGTTTTTCCGATTTAAATTTAGTTCAACCCATATAAAATTTTTCAAAAAAATACAACACAAATATACATTTTGGAACAGGGGGCGAAACAGTTGACAAACACCGCGCAATGTGGTTCTATTTCCGACGTGAATAATATGCAAAGACTACATTCATACTGGCGAATGCCGTATATCGAAGCCCCCAAGCCGCGCGACGATTCGGGCAAAAAAGGCGGCAATCCGTTTTTGGAGATGGCGGCTTCCGACGACTTTAAAAAATTCCACATACTCTGGAAGGGCAAATATTCGTTTATCGTGATGAACAAATTTCCGTACAACTGCGGACATCTGCTCGTCCTGCCCCTGCGGGAAATCGGCGACATCGAGCTTCTGGAGGGCGACGAAAAGGCGGAATTCTTCGACGCGGTAATCCGCGCCAAGCGCATTTTGAGAAAGGCAATGAACCCCGACGCGTTTAACGTCGGCTTCAATTTGGGCTCGAAAGCGGGAGCGGGAATACCGCAGCACCTGCACTGCCACATAGTCCCGCGCTGGGACGGCGACACGAACTTTATGCCCGTAATTTCCGACACGCGCGTATTGCCAGAATCGCTCGATACGCTTTGGGTCAAACTCAAAAAATTTGCCGACGAAGAATAATTATGGCGGCCGTCGAAAAAACCCTGACATTCGAAAACGCCCAAAGGCTCGCCGAAACCTACGGCAACCGCCCAGAAAATCTCGAGGCGGCGGAGGAGAAGCTCGGCGTGAAAATCGTCTCGCGCGACGGTTGGCTGAAAATCGAGGGCGCGAAAAGGAAGGTCGAAACGGCGTTCGACTTTTTCCGAACCCTCGGGTCGGCGCGCTCGCAGGGAATCAGAATCAGCCCGTTCGACTTCCGCAGTATGCTCGAGCGCGCGGCGGGCGGAAACCTCGAAGAGATTGTCGAAGTTTTCGAAAATCCCGTCGTCGTAAACTTAAAGAGAAAGAGCATTGTTCCGAAGAATCTAAATCAAAAGCGTTATCTGAATCTTTTTAAGGACAACGAAATCGTCTTCGGAATCGGCCCCGCGGGCACGGGGAAAACGTACCTCGCGACGGCTTGGGCTTTGAAAATGCTTCAGGAAAAGAAAGTCGAACGCATAATCCTGACCCGCCCCGCAGTCGAGGCGGGCGAAGAGCTGGGCTTCCTCCCCGGCGACCTACAAGAAAAGCTCCTGCCCTACCTGCGACCGCTCTACGATGCAATCTACGATATGCTCGGCGCGGAGGACACGCAGAAGCTGATGGAACGCCAAATCATAGAAATCGCCCCGCTCGCGTACATGCGCGGCAGGACGCTTCAAAACGCGTTCGTAATCCTCGACGAAGCGCAGAACACGACTTCCGAGCAAATGATGATGTTTTTGACGCGTCTGGGCGAAGGTTCGCGAATGGCGGTTACGGGCGACATCACGCAAACCGACCTGCCCAAGCGCAAGAAATCGGGATTGAGGGAGGCGTTAAAAGTGCTCGAAAACATAGGCGGAATCAAGCAGTTTTATTTCAAATCGTGCGATGTTGTCCGCCACCCGCTCGTTACGCGCATAGTCAATGCGTACGAGTCAACCCGCAAGGAAACTCCAGATGTTCAATAGCATAAAAAAATACAGAACCGAGCGCGCCAAGCGCAAGCTCGAAGAGCCGAACAAGGCGACAAATTGGCGGAAAAAGCGCAAGCTCGCAGCGACAATCGGGGCGGTTTTCGCGATGTCGTTCGCGGTCTATTTCATATGCTTTGCGTACAAATCGCCGATTGTCCCGCAGGTGTTTTCGAACAAAGTTGCGCAGGTGCACTTGGTCTCGCCCTTCGAATTTTCGTATATCAGCGAAATCCAGACGCAGGCAAAACGCAACCAAAGCGCGGAGAGAATCCCGCCCTTCTATAAGATAAATCCCGAGTCCGTCGCAAACGTGCAGGATTCGATAAAGGCGCTCGTCGCGATTTTCAAGGACTTGCGCCCCGACGACGAATCCGCCGCGAAAAATTCCGCCGAATTCTACGACGATCTCTCCTCGAAAATCAAGAACTCAACCAAGCTGACGATAAGCCCCGACGACATCAAAACAATCCTCGCGGAGACGACCGCCGAGAGTTGCAGGAACATCTTCAGCCACGTCGCCTTTGCAATGCGTACGATTTTGCGTCAGGGCATATACGCCGACGGCGACAAAATCTTTGCGGGCGCGGACAACACGGACTTCCCGAAAGTGGACATCGAGGGCGTCTCGCCGCAATACACGGCGCGCGCTGTGAGCGAAACGACGGCGAAGGCGGAGCTTTTCGACAAGCTCAAAAATATGGGGGTCTCCAACGCGCTTTCGCTTGCGATATACCGCACCGTAGTGCACGAAATCCGCCCGAACATCGAGTTCGACGAGCAAAAGACGAAATCGCTCCGAGAAAAAGCGCGAGAAAATATCCGCCCGATTGTCGTGAAAGTCCGCGAGGGCGAAACGATTCTCGACGCCTCTTCGATGTCCACGCCAATAATGCAGGAAAAGCTCAGAGCGTATAAAAACGAGCTTTCCAAACGCCGCGATCTCGGGCAGTACACGAATGCGTTCAGGTACATCGACTACGTAATCTGCCTGCTTTTGATGACCACAGCGTCGCTCTTTTTCGTAATCAGCAAGACGCTGAAGAACAAAAAGCCGCGGACGGTTTTGATATTTTCCACATTGCTGATTCTGAACCTCGCGATGGAGCGGTTCATTATCCACCTAAGCAACGCCGAGTATTTCGACACGAACACGACGTTCCTGCAGATTTTCGCGTTCGGCACGCCCATTATGCTCGGGCCGATTATCCAAGTTCTGCTCTTCGGCTCGTACACGGGCTTTGTAATGGCGATTCTAATCGCCGCCCTCACGACTATGATGATCGGCGAAAGCGTAATGATTTTCGTGCTCTTTTTGGCGGCGGCATTGGTTGCAATCTATTTTTGCGACGGCGCGCAAAGCCGCTCGCGCGTGATTTTCGGCGGAATGATTTACGGTATGTTCCTCGCGTTTTTCTCGTTCATAATAAGCTCTGCCAATGGTGCGCCGATTAACATCGCGGGCTGGCAGTCGCTGCTGGCGATTGCCGCGGGCGGCTTTACGGGCATCTTCGCGACGGTCGTTCTGCCGATTATCGAAAAAATCTTCGGGATATACTCGAACATCGCGCTAATCGAATACACCGACTTCAACAATCCGCTTCTGCGCCGCCTGCAAATCGAAGCCCCTGGGACTTACCACCACAGTGTGATGGTTTCGTTCCTCTCGGAGCACGCGGCGGTCGCGGTATCGGCAAACCCGATGGTATGCCGCGTCGGCGCGCTCTACCACGACATCGGGAAAATCGTAAAGCCCGAATTCTTTTCCGAAAATCAGGGCGGCGGCAAAAATCCGCACGACGACCAAAATCCCTCGATGAGCGCGCTCATCATCAAAAACCACATCAAAGAGGGCGTCGAGCTTGCGAGAATTTCGAAAATGCCGCCGCAGGTAATCGACGCAATCAGGCAGCACCACGGCACTTCGATTATTTCGTTCTTCTACAACAAGGCGGTGAAACTCGCCGAAGAGCAAAACACCGCCGCCGACGCAACCCAGCCCCTGCGCGAAATCGGCGTCGACGAAAGCAACTACCGCCACGAGGGCGTCAAGCCGCAGACGGTCGAGAACGCGATTATTATGCTGGCGGACTCTTGCGAGGCGGCATCGAGGTCGCTCAAAAAGGTTACGCAGCACGGAATCGCCGAGCTTGTCGACGCAATCGTCAAGGGCAAAATCTCGGACGGGCAGCTCGACGAGTGCCCGATTACGATAAAACAGATTTCGAAAATAAAACAGAGCTTCGTGTTCACAATGATGAATATGCTGCACACGAGAGTCGAATACAATAACGGTAAAAAATAATATGAAATATCCCCTCAGCGAAATAGTAAAACTCTTCGACAAACCCGAAGTTTGCGGAAACGCGGGCGTGGAATTGTCGGCAATCGCCGCAATCGACCGCGCAAAGCCGACAGACCTGACTTTTCTGGGCAACAAAAAATACGCCCACCTCGTACCCCAAACCAAAGCGGGCGCAATCCTCCTGCCCCGCGACTACAAAGGGGAGATTCCCGCCGAAACCACGGTCGTGAGGGTCGACAACCCCTCCGCCGAACTCGCGAAAATCGGCGCGCTCATCGAAAAGGCTCTGTGGCCAGAAATCAAGCCCGCAATCCATCCAAGCGCGGCAATCGACCCGTCCGCGAAAATCGGCAAAAACGTATTCGTCGGTCCGAACGTCTCGATTTGCGAGGGCGCGGAAATCGCCGATGGCGCGGTTTTGCAGGGCAACAACTACATCGGCAGATTCGCGAAAATCGGCGAAAACGCATTCCTTATGCCCACGAGCGTCGTTATGGACTACTGCGAACTGCGCAAGGGCGCGAGACTCCAGCCCGGGGCTGTCATCGGCTCGGACGGATACGGATACGAATTCGTCAACGGCGTGCACGTTAAAATTCCGCAAGTCGGAAAGGTCGTCGTCGGCGAAAACGTCGAAATCGGCGCAAACACCTGCGTTGACAGGGCGCGCTTCGACAAGACTATTATCGGCGACGGTACTAAAATCGACAACTTGGTTCAAATCGCCCACAATGTCGAAATCGGACAGGGCGCGCTGCTGGTCTCGCAGGTCGGGATTTCGGGCAGTACGAAAATCGGCAACTACGCGGTGCTCGGCGGACAGGTCGGCGTCGCGGGACATTTGCACATCGGCGACGGCGCGATGATAGGCGGACAAAGCGGCGTAAACGGCGACATTCCCCCGAAGTCGTACATGCGCGGCACGCCTCCCCGCCCCTATCTGAAGGCGCACAAAATCGAAATTCTAATCGGGCATTTGGCGGACTTGTTCGACAGAGTAAAAGACCTCGAGAAGCACTTGGGAATAGAGAAGAAAACTTTTACTTCCTCCCACAAGAAATAGAACGACAAAAAAGCGGGAAATTTTTTATTTTTCCCGCTTTTTTATTCTTTAAGTTTTTCGACGTCTCCAAACTAAAAAGCGTATTTCAAAGTCGCCGACCAGAACATATGGACGGGGTGGCTTTGCCCGTTGAATTCGGCACTGCGAAGCGTGTAGGCAAGCTCGAGCTCCGTGCGCATAAGCCGCGCGGAAATCCCCGCACGAAAATCACCGACGAGCCACTTGGGCGTTACGCTGCGGCTCGAAGTAAAAGCGTTGCCGTTGAGCGTAATGTCGTAGCCGACAAGCCGCGCGACGCCGCCCGCGTAGCCGTACAAGTGCCAATCCGCCTCTTCGCCCGTGCGCCACTGAACGTCCGCGCCGTCGGAATAGGTTATCGCGTTCGAGGCAAAATTATAGGGCATATTAAGCCCGAATCTGAGCAGCCCTCCAGCCTCGGCGCGGGTTGCGACATTGCCCAAGTCCGCCGCACCCGTCGCGAGAATGTCGAAGTCAAAATTTTTGCCGATTTTCGTGCGGACAATCCGCTGCGTGTGGCGGTAGGAAAAGACGAAGCCGAATTCGTTTTTTATCTGCTCGTGCCAGCCCATCGGCCAGTGGGCGTCGATTATGCTGTGGTAAAATTTCTGGGCGTCTTCGGCGAGTGAAATCGGCCCGACGACCCCCAAGTTCACGGTGAAGCTATCGAGCGTATCGCACGTCGCCAAATGCGAGCCGAAGCCAGCGTAAAGCCAGCCCGCGTAGGGTCTGTCCCAAGTCGGGGGATTGGGGTTTTCGATGTCGGTGGGCACATACATGCCCTGCCCGATTGAAATGCTTTCGTACGCCTGAGCGTCGGCAGGCGCGATATATTTTAGCGCCGCGAATTGCAGGAAGCTTGTGGGCAGATTTTCACCGCTTTGCGTGTACGAAAGTTTCAAGCCGTTCGTGTAGTATCTGTCGGAAAAACCGAAGTCGTTTTCGACGGTAAACGACAGTTTACGCCAGTCGGGAAGCGTCCTGTTCGCGAAAGTTTCCGCCGCGGCCTGCGCCGCCCACGAAAAAGCGGGCAGCGAGCACGCCAGAATAATTGACAAAATTCGGGAAATTCTCATACTCTAAAAAAATGAGAATTACATCGGGTTTTGCAAGGGGAATATTCCTCGACGCCCCGCGCGGCGACAACACGCGCCCCGCAACCGACGCCGCAAGACAGGCGATTTTCTCGTCGCTCGGCGATTTTACACTCAGAGCGAAAGTTCTGGATTTGTTTGCGGGAACGGGCTCGTACGGTTTGGAGGCGTTGAGCCGCGGGGCTGCCGAGGCGTTTTTTGTCGAGTCCGACCGCAACGCGCTCGCCGTTTTGCGGGCGAACATTGCGCGGGTAAAAAAGGCGGTCGAGTCCGCGGGCGAAAAATTTTCGGCAAAGGTAATCGCCGCCGACTGCACAAAATGCGGGCTACTTTCCGAAAAATCCTTCGACATAGTTTTCGCCGACCCGCCCTACCGAATGTATGACGACCCAAAAACCGCCCCAAAACTCTTCGCGCTCTTCGCGCAACTTTCAAGCCCCGATACGCTTTTTATAATCGAAGCCCCCGCGCAATTTGACCTCGCCGCCGCCCCCAAGCCCGACGGATTCGCGTTTTCGGAAATCAAGAGGCTCGGGAAAAAATCGGCGGGAAAACCCTCGCAAATCATCTTCAAAATCGAAAAGCAATGAAAGACCTCGACACGATAATCGAAACGGCTTTTAGAAAAAACGCCTCCGACATTCACCTGCGCGACGGCGCGAAAGCGAGAATCAGAATCGACAACTCGCTCGCCGAATTTCCCGACTTGCCGACGGTAAATATGCAGTCGCTCGTCGACGAAATTTTCGACTATCTGACCGAGGACGAGCGCAACGCAATGCTCGCGCTTCGCAAGGCGGGCAAGGATATGGACTGCGCGTTCTCGAATATTTCGGGAATCAGGCTCAGGGCGAATATCTACAAAACCCAAGGCGGGCTTTGCGCCGCGCTGCGCATAATCCGCCCCGACAGGCTGTCGGCGGGGGAAATCGGGCTGCCGTTTTCGGTGACGGACGTTTGCAACAAAAAGAGCGGGCTTTTTCTGATAACGGGCGCAAACGGAATGGGGAAATCGACGACGATTGCCGCGCTTATCGACATTATGAATTCGACGCGGCAGGTTCATATTCTGACGATTGAAAACCCGATTGAACACGTTTTCAAAAGCCGCAAGGCACTCATCACGCAAAGGGAGGTCGGCACGCATACGCCCGACTTTTACAGCGCGCTGCGCTCGAGCGTCCGCGAAAATCCCGACGTTATAATTGTCGGCGAATTGCGCGACTTGGAGACAACCCGCACGGCAATCGAGCTTGCCGAAACGGGGCATTTGGTAATCGCCTCACTGCACACCCGCACCGCGATTTCGACAATCGACAGGCTCATCGGGCAATTCCCTTCCGCCGAGCAACAGCAAATCAGAATGATGATTTCCGAAAGTCTAATCGGGGTTCTGAGCCAGACGCTTTTGGTGCGCAAATCGGGCGGGCTCGTCGCGGCATTCGAAGTGCTGATTGCAACTCCCGCGGTGAGGAATCTGATTAGGGAGCAAAAAATTCCGCAGATAAAAAGCCTTATGCAAACGGGCAAAAATATCGGTATGTTCACCTTGGACGACTCGCTGCTCGGCTTGGCGGAATCGGGGACGGTTTCGGCGGAAGAGGCACTTTCTAAATCGCAGTCGCGGGACGAATTGGCGGCGAGAATCAACGCTTAGAAAACAACGCATAAAAAACGCCAAGCGAATCGGCGTTTGGCGGCGGATTTTCGGCGAATTTTTCGGAGGAAAAATTTTTCTTTTAAAAGTGAATTTTTATTCCGCAAAAAAACTTTTCAGGGTGAAAAATTCCCCGAGAAAAAGATTTTTTCGGGGCGCAACAACGCCAAGCGGATAATCTTCATTCTCCAGCCCTACCGCGCAATGCGGATATTTTCAACCGCCCAAACGCTCGGATAAAAATTAGAGGGTTTTAAGGAAAACTTTGGAGTTGCGCCCGCTTGCCGCGTATTTTTCAAACCTTTGCGCGGGCAATGTGTCGGCGGAAACTTCGGTGAATCCGCACACGTCCGTGAAAAACGGCGCGCTCTTCGTGCTGAGGCAAAATAGGCGTTTGTAGCCGCGCTTGCGGGCTTCGCGCTCGATGAATTCGACCATTCGCGTGCCGACGTTGTTGCCCTGATAAAACGGCTGGACGTGCAGGCTGGCAAGCTCCGCCGCGCCGTCGCCGATGTCCAGAAGGCTCACGATTGCGATTATGCTCGAATCCATTTCGTAGACGAAATAACTGCCGATTTTCGAGCGGATTTCGTCCAAAGAGCGGTAGACGAGGTTCTGCGTGCGCGCCGATACCATCGAAATGTGGTAAATGGAATTTGCGTCGTCGGCTGTGGCGTTGCGGATTTTTTGATATTCGTCCGCGTAAATCATTGTGCCGCAACCTACTTTGTCGAATAGCTCGGTGAGCAGGCACGCGAACTCCTCGCCGTCGAGAATGTGTGCACGCTGTGTGCGCGTGCTGTCGAGCGCATTGAGCGCGTAGCGGCACTTGGACATAAGCTCGGGCTTGACTGCCTGCGGATTTTTTTCGATTAGCTCGCGCAATTCGTCAACGGGGAAAGCCTTGGGGTGCGGGTTGTCCACCAAAATGCTCGCCGAGGACGTCAAATATATGAGCTTAGTTGCCCGCAACCCCTCGGCGACTTCCGACGCCAAGAGGTCGGAATTTATTCTGAAAATCCGCCCGCGCCGATTCACGGCAATCGGGGTGAGAACGGGAATCATTCCGAGCGACAAAAGGTCGGAAATCGCCTTGAAGTCGATTTTCTCGGTCTTGCCCGCGTTGAGGTAGTTTACGCCCGAAATAATCCCCACTTCCGTTGCGCGCACGACGTTTGCGAGCACGCAGCGCAAATCGCGCGTCGAAAAAGTGTCGGCGATTGCCTGTGCGACGAATCCCGCGATTTTGCGCGAAAGCGAAAGGGTTGCGTCGTCCACGGGGTTTTCGCCGTGAACGTCGCTGATTGTAATTCCGCGCTCCCGCGCGCCGTCGACCAACTGTTTGCCGATTCCGTGCACGAGCACCACGTTGATACCCAGACTGCGCAGAACGGCGATGTCGGTGACGACGTTCGCAAAATTTTCGCCCGCGATAATAGCGCCGTCGAGCGCGATTACGAAAGTCTGGTTGCGGTAGAGCGGAACATACTCAAGAATCCCGCGCAAATCGGACGCCTTCAGGCTGACTTTGCGGATATTGGTATTGGTTTTTTCCATAATCGGGATTTCCGAGTTTTTTGTTGTTTTATTATACCTCTCGTGCGCGCGGGTGTTTGTTCTTAACGGCAAGGCGGCGGAGATTTTCGGCAAAAGAAAAAACGTCCGCCGCCCGCTTAAAGCGCAATTATTACGCTCTGCTGATGTAGGTGTTGTCTTCCGTGCGAACCTTGACAACGTCGCCCTGCTTTATGAAAAGCGGCACTTGGATAACGACGCCGTTTGCGAGGGTTACGGGCTTGGTCGGAGCGGAGGAAGTGTCGCCCCTGACGCCTTCTGCTGCTTCGGCGACCTTAATTTCCATATTGTTGGGCAGTTCGATGGAAACGGGGCTGCCGTCGACAAAAAGAATGTTGTACTGGACGCCTTCGACCAGCCACTTGATGTCGTCGCCGATTGTGTCCTGCATCAAAACGATGTCGTCGTAGGTTTCGGGGTCGATGAAGTGGTAGTGGTCGCCGTCGACATACGAGAATTCAAAGGGTTTGTTTGTGGTGTGGCAGAATTCGACGGAGTCGGTGGAGCGGAATTTTACCGCCGTCGAGGAGTTGTTGGAAAGGTTTCTGAGGACTGTCTGCACGAAGCCCGCCTGTCTGCCCTGAGTGCGGTGAAGCATGCTCATAACGGCGTGCGGTGTGCCGTTGTACATTATTACTCTGCCTTTTCTGATATCGGTTGGAGATGCCATATTATTTCTGTTTTCGTTTTATTTTTGAGAGTTTAAAAAGCTACCTAAAACCGCAAAGCGGTCAACAATTTTCTTCGTTTTCGCGGAGTTATACCCAGTCGCTATCCCGCCAGAGAAGCGAGTTTGCAATCGAGCGCGCAAAGAATGGCCCGCGGTATATCATGCCCGAGTAAATCTGAACCAAGCTCGCGCCCGCGTTGAGCATTTCGCCCGCACGCTTTACGTCCGTAATCCCGCCGACGCCGATAATCGGGAGTTTCCCCTCGGTCGCCTTCGAAATGTATTTGACGATTTCGACGGATTTTTCGAAGAGCGGCTTGCCGCTAAGTCCGCCCGTGCGTTCGAATTCGGGGCGGTTTTCGGGGCGCGAGACTGTCGTGTTTGTCGCGCAAATGCCGTCGAGTTTCAGTTCGGTGAGAATCGACAAAATCGCGTCGATGTCCTCGAAAGTCAAATCGGGTGCGATTTTCAAAATAATCGGAATGCGCCCGACTCCGAGCTTCTTCGCCCTGTCCTCGTTAGCCTTCGAGACCGTCCCCAAAAGGTTGGGCAGAAAATCCTTGCCCTGCAATTTGCGAAGCTCGGGCGTATTGGGGCTACTGACGTTGATGACGAAAAAGTCCGCAAAATTGGCGAGCGCGTTGAAGCTGAAGAGATAGTCGTTGGCGGCCTCCTCGAGCGGCGTTACTTTCGACTTCCCGATATTTATGCCGAGCGGGCATTTTTTCGTGATGTCGCGGTGTCCGTCGAGAACCTTTGCCAAGCGCGCGGCGATTTGCTCCGCCCCGTCGTTGGGGAATCCGCAACCGTTGACGATTGCCTCGTCTTTGGGATACCTGAAAATCCTCGGGCGCGGATTGCCCGCCTGCTTGAGCATCGAAACCGTGCCTATCTCGACGTGTCCGAAGCCGAATGCCGCCGCCCCGCGCCAAGCGTAGGCGTCTTTGTCGAAGCCCGCAGCAAGCCCCACGCGGTTGGGAAATTCCAACCCGAAAACCTTTACCGGATTGGGCGTTTTCACGAGATTCAAATACTCCATTGCCGAGCGCAGCGGGGGAACTGCGCCGACGATTGTCATGGCCTTGAGAGCCAGTTCGTGCATTGTCTCGGGGTCTTGCGTGAAGAGGACGGGACGGATAATATTTTCGTAGAGGGAGTCCATTTTTTAATAAAATTGGCGCGTATTTATATACATTCCCGACAAATCCGCAAGATAAAAGAAAGCCGTCGCAAACCTCCGACTTCCTCCATTTATCCTTGACTTGAATCAATCCGCGGATAAGGTCGGAAAAAGAATTGTTTTTCTCAAAAAAACGCGAGTATGAAAATAGATAATCTGAAAATATTTACGGGCAGAGCCCACCCCGCCCTTGCGCAGTCTATCTGCAAAGAACTGTCGATGCCCATCGGCAATGCAGTCGTGGAATCTTTCCCCGACAGCGAAACGTTCGTAAAAATCATCGACCATATCAGAGGCGACGATGTTTTTATTATCCAGCCCACGAGCAAGCCCTCCAACGAAAGCGTAATGGAGCTGCTCATTATGATAGACGCCGCCCGTAGAGCCTCCGCAAAGCGCATTACCGCAGTTCTCCCGTTCTTCGGATACGCCCGCCAAGACAGAAAAGACCAGCCCCGCGTGCCGATTACCGCGAAGCTCATTGCCAACCTCTTGGTTGCCGCAGGCGCGAACCGCGTTTTGACGCTCGACTTGCACGCGACACAAATTCAGGGCTTCTTCGACATTCCCTGCGACCACCTCTATGCGTCGCCCGTAATTTACGACTACCTCGAAGGTCAATCGTACATCGACAATCTGACGGTTTTCTCGCCCGACGTTGGCGGACTCAAGCGCGCGCAGAGCTATGCGACGCTTTTCGACTGCCCGCTCGGCTTTATCGCAAAGCG
>DJPO01000060.1:73614-74016 GCA_002437405.1 Opitutia bacterium UBA6410
CGCGACATTCTCATTGTCGACGATATGACCGAAACCGCAGGCACATTGACGGCGGCGGCGAAAATCCTGAAATCCAAGGGTGCAAAATCCGTCCGCGCGGCGGTAACGCACGCGATTTTGACGGACACGGCGTATGACAGGCTTTCCGAGCACTGGTTGGACGAGTTGATTATAACCGACTCGACGCCGCCGAATGAAAGGTACAAGGACTATCCGATTACCGTATTGCCCGTAGGCCACTTGTTGACTGAGGCAATACTGCGCATACACAACAATATGTCGGTAACATCCCTTTTCAAGGTCAAGGGATTTTAGGTAGTCAGCAAAATTGCGGGGCAATTTTGCATTTAGACTATAAAAAAGTGGGTCTTGCCCCCTTCGGAAAAATTGGCGATGCCAATT
>DJPO01000060.1:74169-74347 GCA_002437405.1 Opitutia bacterium UBA6410
TTTGACGCGCCTAGACAGAAACTTGCTTCGCTCGTTTCGAGAGTTTTAGAAAAGGGGCGTTGCCCCTTTCGGCGATTGGCAAAGCCAATTCGCCTATCCCCAAACAGTAAAGGATTCGGTTGGTTTTTCCGAATCCTTTGTTTTTTTATTCTAGTGCAAAACTAGCGAAGCGCGTTTT
>DJPO01000054.1 GCA_002437405.1 Opitutia bacterium UBA6410
GCCGCACACTGTCGAAGTCCGCAAAAAGTGGGGCGAAATGTATATGAATAATTTCAAGAAGACGCAAATCGTCTCCATTGTCGCCGACCCGATTGTTCTCGAGGAAAACCTCGGCAAGGGTGTTCCCCGCGTAGGTCTGCGCAGCGACGGTATCGGAGACCCCAACAACTTCCACCTTTCGGGCTCGAAAAAATACGAGCGAATCAAGAATATGGGCGAAGTCTGGAAATACTGCCCGATGGTTTTTGAATCAATCTACGATATAAATGGCATAAAGGCGAAAGGTTGGGACGTTGCGCGCGCTCTCGACTGGATGCGCGAAAACCACGTATCCATCGTAAACGAAGGCCCTCTCCAGCCCCGTCTGGCGGCGGCGGGTTCTCCCGAAGAAAAAGCATTGCGGCAAATCGACCTCTACGCGGGCGCGAGACTCGTTCCGCAAACCGCCGATGTCGTATACCACAACGGCAAGCTCGATATAAAAATCTGTGGCGTCAACAAGGGTGTTGCGAGAATCTACCTGCCGTACAAGTTCGTATACGAAATCCGCGACGCAAACGGCAAAGTCGTAGCCAAAAAGACTTCCAAGACCGACCCGCGTTCTATTCTCCCGGGGGAATTCGAAATCGCCGACAGTTTTAATTTCTCCCTTAAAAACGGGCAGGAATACAAACTCTCCCTGCGTGTGCGCAACACGGACAAGGTATTGCGCGACTTCCGCTTCGCCGCGAAAAATCTGAATGCCGACGGTTCGCTCGATTTGGGCACGATAAAGCTTTAGTCCCCAATCCGCCGACAAAAAAGGCAAGTCCGAACGCTCTCGGGCTTGCCTTTTTTTATTTCGAGTAGGGGAAAATCAGGAATGCGGCGATACGAAATTTATCCCGATAATCCCGATTACGATAAACGAAAGAAATAAAATCTGCCAAAATCCAGACGGTTCGTCGAAGAGGAAAATTCCGGCAACTACCGCGCCCGCAGCGCCCATGCCCGTCCAAATTGCGTACGAAAGCCCCATCGGCAACGCGCGTATTGCGACGTTGAGCAGCAGGAAGCTCGATACGATCGACACAACCATAACCGCCGAAGGCACAAGTTTTGTAAACCCTTCGGAATATTTCAGCGCAATTACCCAAATAATTTCGAGTACTCCCGCCGCAAAAAGGCAAATCCAGTTAATCATAAATCCTTCGATTAGCGCAGGGCGGGGAAGGGGTGTCAATAAAAAAGCGATTTTTCCCCGACAATGCAATTTTGATTTTAAACTTGAAAATACGGCGGTTAATTATAGAATTTTGAGTGTAATGAAGACATTGATTAAAACGATTTTGTTGTTCTTTTTGGGCGCGGGGGTGTTGTCCGCAAATATGTTGGACAAATATTCCCGAACAATGGACGAATACCACAAGACATTGATTCGGGGCGGCACAATGGACGTTGCCGTCTATCGCGGCTTTATTGACGCAAAAACGGCGCAGGATTTTATCGAAAAATTGCGAAAAACCGAATTGACGGGAACGCCGCAGGAGCGGAGGAATTTTATCGAGCTTGTGGATAACGCGTTAATGAAAAACGATTCGTATTCGAAGATAACGCTAAAGCACAACTACTTGGGCAAAGGGTATAAGTGCGTATTGGGCGAAACTGTTTTTAAGGACGAAAACGGAAGGATTAAGACCGAAAACGCCCAAATCGAAACGTCGTTGTTCCAAAACACCATGAAAAAATACTACGGGAAGGACGATACTTTGGTCGTATCGAAAGCTCCCGCCGTGGATTGGTATTCGCCGAGCTATTTCAACTTTGCGATAACAAATCCGATGATGTTGGATTTCAATCGCTTTTTGATTCCCGACAAGTCGAAAAATCAAACCATAGAATTTATCCCCGACGGCGAAAACGCAATGTTCATTAAGGGCACGGTAAAAGGTTGCGAGAAACTGCGCATTGTAATACGCGACGGATTCCCATATGCGGCGGATTCCGTCTATTACGCATCGCCCGCCGAAGACCGCGTTTTGCGCAGTCTCTTCTATCGTTATTATCAACCTGTTGCCGATTGCAATTTGGAGTTTACCTATCCGTCGGTTGTCGTAATCATAGACGCGCAACGCGACAATTTGTGCCGCGTCGAAATGTACGACATTTCCCGCCACAGCGTCGATAAAGGCGACGGCAATTTTGAAATAAAGGTCGGCGAAGACACGAAAATACTAACCGATAAATAGAAAAAAAATGGGGTTGGAGCACATCGCAATTTATGTAAAAAACTTGGAAAGGGCAAAAGAGTTTTACGTAAATTATTTCGGCGCGACCCCGAATAACAAATATGTGAACCCCAAGACAAAATTGGAGACATATTTTTTGGGGTTCGAAGACGGCGCAAGGCTCGAGCTTATGACCTGTCCCGATTTGCGGGATTCCCCCGCGGACGCTTTGCGCACGGGGTTGATTCATATTGCTTTCAAATTGGGCTCAGCCAAAAAAGTCGATGCTTTGACGAAGCGTATGGAGCGGGACGGATATAAAATAGTAAGCCGCCCCCGCACGACGGGGGACGGCTATTATGAATCTTGTATTGCCGACCCCGAAGGCAATTTTGTTGAAATAATCGCCTAAATTTTTCCTCAAATTTTTATCTTTTTTTTTCGTTGCAATCCCGTTAACGTTTTCCCGAAAAAATTGTTGTGTTTTTACAATAGTTTAAGGCTTTAGTGTTGTAAATTCCGCACAAAATGTTGTATATGAAGGCTCATGTTTAAGGAGAATTTATACCAACCTTTTGAAATCCTTTTGCGCGAGCACGAAGTTTTCCCTTTGGAGGAGCACCAGCATTCGTTTTTCGAAGCGGTATATATTTTGTCGGGCGACGGAACTTTTGAAGTTTTCCGCAACGACGACGAAGCGCGGAAATTCGAATATTCGACGGGCAGTCTCTTTCTGATTCCGCCGAATACTACCCATTGTTTCAGGATATTGAAGCGGAGCAGATTTTTATTTGTGCGTTTTACCGACCGCTATGTAGACGAGTATATGGACGCCAAGGCAAAGCATGCCCTTTATTTGTCGTACAGCACTTCGAAAATCGACCTGCGCGGGCGGGAGCTAACGGCGGCGGGCGAAATTTTTGCGCTTTTGGAGTCGGAAAACGAACTCGTGCGCGAGTTTTCCGAAGGGCTTGTTCGGAGTTCGGCGAACATCGTGTTGTCGCTTGCCGCCCGCGCCCTGTGCCGCAATACTGCGTCCGACGGCGGTATTTGTCCGGCGAGCGACACGGAGCGCGAAATGCATATGCTCCAATACATTCAGATGAACATTCATAGACCCGAACTGTTGAAGTCCGAGCGGCTCTCTAAGCATTTCGGGTTGTCCAAGGGGTATATCGGGCGTTATTTTAGGTCGCATTTTAACGAGACACTTCGGCAATATGTGAACCGAAACCGAATGAAAAGGGTCGAATATTTGGTCGCGAACAGTCGTATGGCGGTCAAGGAAATCGCCTACGATATGGGCTTTACAGATTCGTGCCATTTGGTTCGGAAATTCAGGGAACACTGCGGAATGTCGCCCATGCAATATCGGCGCAAATGCGTTTTGGACAGAAAAGAAAAACGCCAAGCGTACCGTTAAAATACAATATATTTTGTAAATTATACAATTATATCCTATTGTAGTGTTGTACAATATGCGTTTTTTGGAGGGGATTATGAAAAATCCGAAAAACATATTGACGCTTGTTTTTCTATTTACGGGGTTGCTTTTTCAGGCGTACGCAAATCCAACGGGAAAGGAAAACGGCATGAGATTGAAAGACAAAGTTGCGCTCGTTACGGGAGCCGCTTCGGGAAACGGTAGGGCGATTGCAAGCCTCTTTGCAAAAGAGGGCGCGAAAATCGTAGTAGTGGATATAAATGCGGACGGAGCGGACGCGCTCGCCCGAAATCTTTCCGAACAGGGTTTTGACGCGGTTGCCGTTCATGCCGATGTCACGAAAGAAAAAGATGTCCGAATGATGCTCGATACGGCGGTGTCGAAGTACGGGCGGCTTGACATTTTGGTGAACAATGCGGGTGTGTTCGACGAACTCATTCCCGTCGGAAATGTATCCGACGACATCTGGGACAAGGTTATAGCAACAAACCTCACCGCGCCAATGCGCGCAATACGCGCCGCCATTGCGATATTCGAACGGCAGGGCGGGGGCGTTATCGTAAATACCGCCTCAATCGCGGGGTTAACCGGTGCTCGCGGCGGAGGCGCTGCGTACGTGGCGTCGAAGCACGGGCTTGTGGGGTTGACAAAAAACGTCGCCTACAATTACAAAGAAAAAAATATTCGCTGCAATGCCGTAGCTCCTGGGCGGGTCGAGACAAATCTTAGGGCAAACAGCGAAAATCTGATTGGCTCGAAAAAAGCGCACGACACCTCAATATCGCAATGGAAGGATATTGAGAATCGGGTCGCCGTGGGCTACAACACCAATTTGCGCAAAAGCGTGCCCGAAGAAATTGCCGCCGTAGCCTTGTTTCTCGCCTCGGACGAAGCGTCGTTTGTAAACGGTTCGATTTTCGTGGCGGACGGAGCGTGGACTTGCTATTGATATGAATCGCGCGAAGTTGATAGGTCATGCCGCCATGTTCGGCGCAAATGCCATGTGGGGACTGATGTCCCCTGTGGCGAAATTCGCGATGGCATGCGGTGCCGTCAGCCCGTTTGCCATAACGCAGCTTAGGGTGTTCGGCGCGGCGGTGCTGTTTTGGGGAGCGTCCTTTTTTCAAAAGCGCGAACACGTAAGCAGCAGGGATATGCGCAGGCTTTTCTGCGCTTCGATGTTCGCCATACTTCTCAATCAGGGGTGCTTTATTTTCGGAGTAGGGTTGGCGTCGCCCGTTGACGCGTCGATAATAACGACGAGTATGCCGTTAATAGCATTGGCTCTTTCCGCCGTTTTTTTGAAGGAGTCCGTGAACGTGAAAAAAGTTCTCGGCATAGCCGCAGGGGCACTCGGCGCGATGCTGCTTGTTGCGGGAAGCGGAAATTCGGGCGTCGGAGAGGCTCGCGGGTGCATTTGGGGCGACATTTTGGTTTTGTTCGCCCAATTCAGCTATGCTTTCTATATAGTGTGCTATAAGGATTTGGTCGGGAAATATTCCCCGATTACCATAATGAAATGGATGTTTACGTATTCGTTTTTGTTTACCGCCCCGTTTTCATACGGACAATTTGCCTCCGCCGATTGGAATATTGACGCAGGCGTTGTATTGTCGCTTGCATTTATCGTTGTCGGCGGAACATTCGGCAGTTATATACTGCTTGCCGTCGGACAGAAACGCCTCCGCCCGACCATTGCGGGAATGTATAACTACATACAGCCGCTTGTGGCAAGTGTAGTCGCCATATGCTGGGGAATGGATTCGTTCGGCATCTCGAAAGCGGTGGCGGCGGTACTCATCTTTGGGGGAGTCTACATGGTAACGACTGGTTCTTCAAAGAAGCCAAGCGCGAAGTGAACGCCGAATTTTTTTTTTTTTTTTTTTT
>DJPO01000105.1 GCA_002437405.1 Opitutia bacterium UBA6410
GTGAAACTATGAAAAACAAATTACAAAAAAATCGTTATTCCACTCTCTTTGGTGTTGACCCATAATCCGAATGTGGAGATTTACGAAAAACAACTCAATAACCGAAGGTTTCCACAGGAAAATGAAACTGATACAACGAATGGCTTACGGTTATAAAAACTTCCAAAATTACAGATTAAGGGTCTTGGTTCTATGTGGCGTCTTTCATTAAAATCCACTCTCTTTGGTGTTGACCCCAAAAAAGCCGCAATCCCTTTGGATTTGCGGCTTTCGTTTTTGTCGAGCGGGCGGGATTCGAACCCGCGACCCTCTGGTCCCAAACCAGATGCGCTAGCCAGACTGCGCTACCGCTCGAGGTTTATCCGCGCAATACTTGGCTATCGCTCGGGGCCTGTCAATATTAAACACAAAAAAGCACTTACAAAAATCTTCACCCTCGAATACTATCCTAAAGCTTGCCAACTGGAAATCTGCAATATCAATATAGTTTAAAGTTAACGCGTTAGATGTAAAAGAAATGTAAAAGGATTTTGTGAAAAATGGTGCAAAAATCACAATGCTAAAGAATGCTAAAATACCAACCAAGCCAAAGCCATATAAGAACGCTGCAAGACCCGAATATAAATGGATTGTACATTATCCAAGATTTCGTTTTATGAATCAGTTCCCGCGCTTGACCAAAAGTTTTCCCCTGTAGATGCTACTGGCGTTGAGTCGGAGATAATCAATTCCGCATCAACTCCAAATATCACATTATGGAAGAAGATTGTGGCAGGCACAGCAACGCCCGAAGAAATAGGAGGAATCAACGGAATCACGCCTGATAGCTATATGTTGATTGAGGACGCAGCACTGGAACGATGGAACGGAATCTTTAAAAAACTTTGAAATACATCAAGTGTACATAACAGATTCGTAAGCTTTCCCCATAAACAAACCAATAAACCCTTGTTAGTGTTTTGCTATCAAGGGTTTATCTTTTTTAATCGTCCCTGTCCGATTCAAAGCACCAACAGACGAAAACCAACATCGCCAAAATAATAATAATGTCAATAATATCGCCCATTACATTTTAGTTTTTCTTAACTCTTCAGCTTGTCAACGGATTTTTTCCAAGAGAGGGTAAAAAATCTCTAGAGGCAATTTTTTCCTTGACCTAATGCGCGTCTTTTCTTCGGACTATCTAACGCAAAACCCGACTGAATCAATACTATTTTTAGTAGAGATTCTATTTTTTGTCCGTTTTGGTTGTATCAAAAAAAAGTGAACATAGAACACAGAAAAAACTTGTCAGTAAAAATAAAAAAGTATATTTGCGCTCGTGTAGATGTTTTATAAAATAACGTCAACAGAAAAAAGAAAAGGGATAAAAATCTTGCAAAAACGAAAAATTCTGCACGATGCAAAACCGAAACTTTTAGAGGAAGTCCAACGCAAAACTTTTACGCCCAAAAAGTGTAAAAGAAATGTAAAAGGATTTCGCTAAAAATAACCCAAAATCACTAACAAAATCCATATAAGCAAAAACATTTTATATTTTTTACTATGAGGATTGTTTTTTTGTAAGTGCTTTAAGATAAACTAAAAGGGAAAACGTCTTTTAGAATGTCAGTGCTCGATATTTAAGCTCCCAAACCAGATGTACTAGCCAGACTGCGCTACCGCTTGAAGTTTATCCGTACTATATTTGGGTATCCCCCAAGGCTTGTCCATACCAAACCAAATCCATAAAAGAACACAAGTTTTTATCGGCATTGGATGCACCCACGCCGCTGATAAACCAAACAGCGCATTATTGGCAGCCAATATTCAGCGCATACGGGATTCCGTTTTATGAATCGGTCAATCTGTTTGACCAAAACATTTATCCTGTTGATTTATTTGTTTATGCTAAAAATGTTACTCTTTAAACGCACCGTTTACTCTGTTCTTCAGGGCTTCCGCTATCAACTTGGCTTTCTCTTCTCTACATTTGGCTAATTCGGCCTTTGCATTCTCTTCTTCTTTCATTGTCATTATCAATTCGTTGATTGGTTTTTTTATCCGTTCCAACTCTTCGGCTACTTCGACTACATAACGTCTTAACTCAAGCTCGTTATTTTCTACGGCATCAAGTAGGGTATATAATTCAGCCTTAGCCTTCTTCAGCTTTGCATTTAGTTTGTTCTCCCACCAAGCGAGATAAAAAAGAAAAGCTACTCCTGCAAATAAATAAATCATATTTGTAGTACCTTGTATTAAAATTTCAAATAATCAAGAAAATATGAAAATATCGGTAATTTTTATGTTTTTATCATTCAAACAAAAGTACGCCAAATAGATCTATGAAAATAAATCAAAACAAAATCGCTATCACGCAACTTATTGGAGTGTCTTTTTTTTTATGGCAAAACAAAACCCGCTCCGTTTTGGCGGAAGCGGGGTTTGTCGTAGAAATTGGCTGCTTATTGTTGCGCCGCGCCTGCGGGATCGACATCGACCATTTCGACGTCGAAAATGAGCGTCGAGTTCGGCGGGATTCCGGGGATAGACTGGTTGCCGTAGCCGAGCTTTGCGGGAATGTAGAGCTTTGCCTTGCCGCCCTTGCCGATTCTCTGCAAGCCTTCCTTGAAACCAGGGATTACCCTTGCGAGGTTGAATTCCGCGGGTTTGCCGCCGTGCTTGTCGGTGCTGTCGAATACTGTGCCGTCGATGAGTTTGCCCTCGTATTTGACGACGACGTTCGAGTTTTCGGACGGAAGTTTTGCGTCGCCCTTTTCGATGATTTCAAACGCCAAGCCCGTGGGGGATTTCTGGACGTTTTTGTTTTTTTCGAGTTCCTTCCAGAATTCCGCCGCCTGCGCGTTCGCCTTTTCGGCGGCTTTAGCCGCGTTGGCTTCGGCGCGCGCCCTCAAAAATTCAAAGGCTTTCTGACCAGACTGCAATGCGCTGTCGGGTACTTTTTTGGTTTCGTTTACGGTTTTCATACCTTCGACGAATGCGTTGAATTCTTCGGGGGTGAATTCGAGTTCGAGCAAGCCGTTGCGTTCGAACATAATCATTCCGAAGGTCTTGATGTAGTCCTCTTTTGTTTCTGCCATAGATATTGTCGCCGATGCGAGCGCAAAGAGCCCCGCGACGGCCGCCGTTATTGTTTTTCTTGTGTTCATATTTTTATCTTAAATGTTTTCGAGTCGGTTTTATTGCTCGACCCTAAAATAACCACATCTGTTCCGAAATTTCAATTTTAAAACTTCGCCGTGTGCGAAACTTTTTATCGGCGGATTTGTCCGCAAAGTTTAACTTATTTGTTGCCCGCCGCATTTTTGGCGTATAGAGAGGGTGTATGAATTTTCAAAATTACAGATTGCAGGTTTGGTTTTCGGGGCACGTCCAGGGCGTTGGGTTCCGCTGGAAGACCGCCGAGCTCGCCAAGGGCTACGACGTTTGCGGGTTTGTCGAGAACCTCGACGACGGGCGCGTAAGGCTCTGCGTGAAGGGCGATAGGGGGCAGATACGCGAGTTCGTGGACGAGCTTTCGCGCGTAATGGCGGATTTCATTCGCTCGAAGCAGGAGCTCGAGGATTCCTGCGAAGACAAATATTGCGGATTCAAAATCAAATTGTGAGAGTATGTCGGACGCCGTCGAAGTCAGGAATTTGAAAAAATACTACCGCAGCGGGATACGCTCGCGCAAGGTTGTCGCGCTCGACGGGGCGTCGTTTTCGGTGCGCCGCGGCGAGATTTTCGGGCTGCTTGGCGCGAACGGCGCGGGCAAGAGCACGACGATAAAAATCATAACGGGGCTTATGCGCCCGAGCGCGGGGGAGTGCCTGATTTTCGGGGAAAAAATCTCGAAGTCGGTGAAATCGCGCATCGGATATTTGCCCGAGTCGCCGTATTTCCACAAGTTTTTGACGGGTTTCGGGCTTGTCGTTTTCTACGCGCGGCTTTGCGGAATGTCCGACGGACAGGCGAAGGCGGCGGCGATGAAGGCGTTGAACCTCGTCGGGCTCGACGATGCCGCGGACAGGCCGATTGCGCTTTATTCGAAGGGAATGACCCAGCGCGCGGGGCTTGCGCAGGCGATAGTCCACAATCCCGATTTGCTCGTTTTGGACGAACCCGCGTCGGGGCTCGACCCGATGGGTGCGGACGATTTCTGCAAGATTGTTTTGCGCCTGAAATCCGAGGGCAAAACCATATTGCTGTCCTCGCACCTGCTCGGCGAAGTGGAGCGGATTTGCGACAGAATCGCGGTAATCTCGGGCGGCGTCGTCGCGGCGGAGGGGAATATGGGCAAAATGCTTGAAATCGACGGCAGGTACGACCTCTCGTTTTCCTCCGATTCCCCCGAATCCGTGCGGCGCGCGGCGGAGTCGGCTGGCGCGAAGGACGTCGGGTTGTCGCGCGCGAAAATGGGCTTGGACGAATTTTTCAGAAGGATTTATTCGAAATGAGAAACGCATATATCATTGCGGCAAACACTCTCCGCGAGGCGTTAGGACAAAAGCTGATTCTGCTTTTCGCGCTTGTTGCCGTCGCGCTTGTCGGGGCGTCTAACTACTTTTTGAAGCTCGACTTGGGGCACGAAAAAGTGAAATTCGTCTTCGATTTCACCTCTGGCGCGCTCGGGTTTTTCGGCACGCTCATTGCGGTGGTTTCGACGAGTCAGGTCTTCCGCGCCGAGTTCGAAAACCGCACGATAATTACGATGATGTCAAAGCCCGTGGGGTTTGCCGAATTCGTGTCGGGAAAGGTTTTCGGGGTTTTTGCGGTGCTCGCGATTTTTTGCGCCGTGATTGCCTGCGCGGGCGCGGGTATGATTGCGCTCGTGCAGTCGGCGGGCGGCGGAGCGGCCGAGGCTTCGGCGGACTACGCGGGCATTGCGGTGTTCGCCGCAGTGCAGTGGGCGAAGCTTTGCACGGTTGCGGCGATTGCCGCGTTTATCGCTTCGGCGTCGGAGTCGCTTTTATTTTCAATCGTGATGTCGTTTGCGGTCGTTGTGGCGTGCTCGATGGAGTCGGCGGGGAGGGCTCTCGGCGTCGCGTCGAATTGGGCGTCGGAGACCGCCGCGCTGATTTTCCCGAACTTTGCGGTGTTCGCGGCTTCCGAGTCGTTCGCGTTCGACGGGGTCGATTTCCCCGCGGCGGGGGCGGCGTTTTTGTACGCGGCGGTTTATATAATTGTCTGTATCGCGCTCGCGTCGTGGATTTTTTCAAAGAGGGAACTTTGATTGTTATGTGGCGTGTGGCTTTGCGGACGGTTATTTGCGCGGCGGCGTTTGTCCTCGCGGGCTTTTTGCTGCGCCCCGTTGCGCGGACGGCTCTGTCGGCGGACGGCGGACGGATTGCCGACGGCGCGCTGCGGACGGCTGCGGGGCGCGGTGCTGTGTTCGAAATTTTGGGCGGATACCGCACGCTCGCCGCGGATTTCGCGTGGATAAAAAGCTATGTCGCGTGGACACGCAGGGACGCGGCGGCGTGTACCGCCGCAATGGAGCTTGCCGTCGCGCTCGACCCCTCTATGAAGCTCTTTTGGCGCGAGGCTGCGGCGATAACGGCGTTCGACTACCCGCATTGGTTCGCGGGGGCGAACCGCGAAAAACTGGCAAAGTTGAAAATTTTCTACGGGCGCGGGGCGTTGAAATTCATCGACGGCGGGTTGGCGGTTTTCCCCGACGACGACGGGCTTTTGATTCAAAAGGCGTCGATAGCGATGGCGAATCTCGACGACTACCGAATTGCGGAAAAGTGCTACGAAACAATGGCGGTGAAGCCCGACGCGCCCGTGTACATATTGCGCCGATACGCCGCGATTTTGGCGCGCAACGGCAAATTCGCAAAATCGCTGGCCGTGATGGAGCGAATGACGGGGCAAATTTCCGCCGATTCGCCGCTTAAAAAGACGGTCGAAGAGCAGATTGAAAAGACCCGCAAGCTGTTGAAAAAATCGGAGTTGTGAATCGCAAAATCCCCGAAATAAAAAAACTTCAAAAAAAGCTTGCCAAGGTGCGTCAAAAGAGTAAGGTAAAAGGATAATTTTTCGGGCCGTAGCGCAGTCTGGGAGCGCGCTTGCATGGGGTGCAAGAGGTCCCGAGTTCGATCCTCGGCGGCCCGACCATTTAAAAACCGCAAGTCTTTCGACTTGCGGTTTTTTTTGGGTCAACCCCAAATGTTGTGGAATAGCGATTTTTTTGTAATTTGTTTTTCATAGTTTCAC